>NZ_JBFAAP010000001.1:502260-587112 GCF_040639815.1 Streptomyces sp. NPDC023723 | reverse complement strand
GCAGCCGTACTTGTTGTCGAACTTCGACTTGGTGACCGCGTCGTTGACGTTGATCGCCGGGAACAGGAGGGTGCCGTCCCGCTGCATCTCGTACAGCCGGTGCACACCGGTCGTCGTCTCCTCGGTGACCCCGCGGATCTCCGACGCCAGCTGGGTCCACTTCTGGGAGCCGTCCGTGATGGTGCGGTTGAGGAGTTCGAGGATGACGCGGTGCTCGTCGTTCTCGGCGGTGTCGGGCGACGGGACCTTGCCGTCCTTCTCGTACTGGACGCCCTGGTGGACCAGGAGGGTGGCGTCGCCGCCGTCGTCCAGGATCATGTTGGGGCCGCCGGTGGGGCTGTCCGGCCAGGTCAGCGCCTGCTCGGTGCACCACCAGTACTCCTCGAGCGTCTCGCCCTTCCAGGCGTAGACCGGGACGCCCTGGGGGTTGTCGGGGGTGCCGTTGGGGCCGACGGCGATGGCGGCGGCCGCGTGGTCCTGGGTGGAGAAGATGTTGCAGGAGGCCCAGCGGACCTGGGCGCCGAGGGCGACCAGGGTCTCGATGAGCACGGCGGTCTGCACCGTCATGTGCAGGGAGCCGGTGACGCGGGCGCCGGCGAGCGGCTGGGCCTCGGCGTACTCCTCGCGGATCGCCATGAGGCCGGGCATCTCGTGCTCGGCGAGGGTGATCTCCTTGCGGCCGAAGGCGGCCAGGGAGAGGTCGGCGACCTTGAAGTCCTGCCGGTTGTCGACAGTCGTCATTACGAGCTGCTCCTCGGGTTCGGGTCGAGGTGGGTAGGGCTGATCTGCGCGGCGGCGGACACAGGGGTGCCCCGAAGAGGACACAGGCATGCCCGCGTGCGCGCAGCGCAGTCCGTCGGAGGCCCTCTCTCCCTCGGTCGGCCCGTGCCGGGCCGCCCGACCGCCATCAGCAGCGACGTCTGGCTCCGTCCCAAGCTACACCGGTGGCCCCGCCGTCCCCAGCCCGCCTCCGCACACTTCCGGCCGATCACGGAAAGTGGCCCGCCGGGTGTCCGACGGGCCACGGGGGGTGAGCGGGTGGGTCAGTGACCGGCGGGAGAGGTGCTGGGGCCGCCGGGGGTGGCTTCGCGGTCGGGGCCCTTGGCGGCTTCGGCCTCGCTGTAGATGTCCGGTTCCAGGTAGATCACGCGGGCGATCGGCACGGCCTCACGGATACGGGCCTCGGCCGCGTCGATGGCGGTGGCGATCTCGGTGGCGGTGCCGTCGTGGCGGACGGAGATCTTGGCGGCGACGAGGAGTTCCTCGGGGCCGAGGTGGAGGGTGCGCATGTGGATGATGCCGGTGACGGTGTCGCCGGCGACGATCGCGGCCTCGATCTTCTCGACCGCCTCGGTGCCGGCCGCCTCGCCGAGCAGCAGGGACTTGGTCTCGGCGGCCAGGACGAGTGCGATCAGGATGAGCAGGACGCCGATGCATAGGGTGCCGACGCCGTCCCAGACGCCGTCGCCGGTGAGCAGGGCGAGGCCGACGCCGCCGAGGGCGAGGACCAGACCGACCAGCGCGCCGAAGTCCTCCAGGAGGACGACCGGCAGTTCGGGCGCCTTGGCCCGGCGGACGAACTCGGTCCAGGACTGCTTGCCGCGCAGCGTGTTGGACTCCTTGATGGCGGTCCGGAAGGAGAAGCCCTCGGCGATGATCGCGAAGACCAGGACGCCCACCGGCCAGTACCAGTGCTCCAGTTCGTGCGGGTGCTTGACCTTCTCGTAGCCCTCGTAGAGGGCGAACATGCCGCCGACCGAGAAGAGGACGATGGAGACGAGGAAGGCGTAGATGTAGCGTTCCCGGCCGTAGCCGAAGGGGTGCTGCGGGGTGGCCTCGCGCTGGGCGCGCTTGCCGCCGAGCAGGAGCAGCGCCTGGTTGCCCGAGTCCGCGAGCGAGTGCACCGACTCGGCGAGCATCGAGGACGAGCCGCTGAAGAGGAACGCCACGAATTTCGATACCGCGATGGCGAGGTTGGCGCCCAGTGCCGCCACGATCGCCTTGGTTCCGCCTGACGCGCTCATGTGCCGCGTTGTCCCTTCGCCTTCGTCTGCCTGCGCGTGCCGGGTGCCCGCGCAAGCCGCCCGGGGGCTCGGCCGGTCCCGGCTTTGCCCTTCCTTTGCGGTGGGCCATTGTTGCAGCCCGGCCGGGCGGGGGTCCCGCGGGCCGGGCTGCTGTTCGCGTCAGATGCGGACGGTGGCCCGGAAGACCGTGCCAGTACCGGACACTTCGGCCTTTTCGCCCGCCGGGACGTAGACGGACGCGCCGGGGGTCAGTTCCTGGTCGCCCGCGCGGACGGTGCCCGCCGTGCAGAGCAGGATCTGCGGGGCGGGGCGGGTGAGGTCGGCAGGGGCGGCGCCGTCGGCGAGGACGTAGCGGGAGAGGCGGAACTCGTCGATGGGGGTCGCGTAGACCTCCTCGCCGTCGGGGGACGCCTCGGGGCGCAGTACGCCGGGGTCGGCGGCCCGGAAGCGGACGACGCGCAGGAGTTCGGGGACGTCGACGTGCTTGGGGGTCAGGCCGCAGCGCAGGACGTTGTCGGAGTTGGCCATGATCTCGACGCCGAGGCCGCTGAGGTAGGCGTGCGGGACGCCGGCGCCGAGGTAGAGGGCCTCACCGGGCTGGAGCCGGACGTGGTTGAGGAGCAGGGCGGCGAGGACGCCGGGGTCGCCCGGGTAGTGGTGGGCGATGTCGGCGTAGGGGGCGTAGGCGCCGCCGAGGCGGGCGCAGGCGGCGGCGGTCTCGGTGACCGTGCGGGACATGTCGTCCGGGTCGGCGGTGAGGACGGCGGTGAGGAACTCGCGCAGGGCGGCGTCCTCGGGGTGGGCGCGCAGCAGGTCGGCGTACGGCTTGAGGGAGGGGACGCCGAGGCCGTCGAGGAGGGCGGCGGCCTGCTCCGGGTCGCGGAAGCCGCACAGGCCGTCGAACTCGGTGAGGGCGCAGATCAGTTCGGGCTTGTGGTTGGCATCCTTGTAGTTGCGGTGCGGGGCGTCGGCCGGGATGCCGCGGCGCTCCTCGTCCGCGTAGCCGTGCCGGGCCTGGTCGAGGTCGGGGTGGACCTGGAGGGAGAGCGGGGCGCCGGCCGCGAGGATCTTGAGGAGGAAGGGCAGCCGGGGGCCGAACCTGGCGACGGTGGCGGTGCCCAGTTCCCGCTCCGGGGCGGCCGCGACGACCTCGTCGAGGGTGCCGCGGCCGGTGCGGGAGGGGGCGCCGGGGTGGGCGCCCATCCACATCTCGGCCTGCGGCTCGCCGGTCGGCTCGGTGCCGAGCAGGGCGGGGATCGCGGTGGTGGAACCCCAGGCGTAGGGGCGGACGGTGTTGTCGAGGCGGTCCATGGCGTTGCGTGGGCTCTCTCTGCCGGTCTTGCTGCTTCAGCGGAAGGTTCGCCTACGAGATCAGGCGCCGGAGACGAGCGCCAGGTAAACGGCGGCGAAATCCGTGATGGCGATCAGTTCGGCGAGGGTCTCCAGTTCGCCGCCGGCCTCCGGTTCCAGTTCGCTGATCGGGGTGTCGTGGCCGAGGGCCAGGTCGCGGGCGGTGGGGGCGGCGGTGAGGCCGCCGATCGGGCGGTCGCGCAGCAGGACCACGCGTGCGTGCAGGGCGGACGGCTCCTCGACCCGGTCGCGGAAGAAGTCGTCGGGGTCGGCGCCGGCGGCGAGCCGGCCGGCCAGCAGCACGCGGTGCGCGGCGAGCGCCTCGGGCAGTTCGGCCACGACGGCCGGGGTGCCGGCCAGTTCGGCGAGCGCGGCGGCGAACCGGCGGCCCGCGGGGCCGGCGGAGGTGCCCTCGGTCCAGATGACCGGGAGGGAGTCGGCGAGTTCGGCCGCGAGGGTCTTGGCGGGGTTGCCGTACGTCGCGACGGCGGGCCCGCAGCGTTCGGCGACCTGGTCGAGGCGGTCGGCGACCTGCTCCAGGGCGTCGGGCGGGGCGGTGAGCAGGCCGACCCGGTCCAGCAGGGCGAGGAGGGGGGTGAGCAGCGCCCACAGGACGCCGGGGGCGGCGCCGGCCAGGGGTTCGTCCTGGTCGTAGGGGGCGGTGGCCATCGGGAGGAACAGGCCGAGGGAGCCGGTGACCGTCTCGCTGAGCGGCGAGCGGGGCGGGGCCACGGCGACGACCGCGCAGCCGCGTCGGTAGGCCGCCTCGGCGAGCAGGGCCAGGCCCGGTTCGGCGCCGTCGGGGGTGGCGATGAGCAGCAGGTCCACGGAGCCGGCCCAGCCGGGCAGCTCCCAGCGCAGGGCGCCCGCGGCGGGGGCCACGCCGCTCGGGGCGAGGCGGGTGACGGGGCTGCCGGGGCCGGCCAGGGTGCCGAGGAGGTCGGCGGCGTGGGTGGCGGCGGCGCCGGGGCCGGCGATGAGGACGGCGCGGGGGCGGCCGTCGGGTTTGAGCTGGGAGAGGCCGGCCTCGGCGGTGAGCCGGGCGGCGGTGCGGACGCGGGCGCCGGCTTCGGCGGCGCCGCGGAGCAGGCCCCGGTGGTCGGCGGCGGCGAGGCCTTCGGGGTTGTCGAACAGTGTTTCGTCGAGCATTGCGACGGTCTCCGATCGCCGGGGCGGCGGGGGGCGCGTTGCCCGGGGTCCGGGCCTGGCTCTGCTACTCGGGGCGGCGGGCCTCGTCGATGAGGAGGACGGGGATGTCGTCGCGCACCGGGTAGGCCAGGCCGCAGTCCTGACCCGTGCAGACGAGTTCCGCGTCCTGTTCCTCGAGGGGGGCGTGGCAGGCCGGGCAGGCGAGGATTTCCAGGAGGCCGGGTTCCAGCGGCATGGGGGTTCCCTTCGGGGCGGGAGCGATGTGCGGATGTGCTGGTCAGGGTACCGCCGGTGGAGGGTGGGGTGGCTGGGTGCCGGTGCTTGGCCTCCCGGCCAGGGGGCTTCGCCCCCTGGACCTCCGGCCGGTGCCCATCCAGCGCCCGACTCGGTTGGCCGGAAACCGCGGTAACGGGCTCGCGCGGCCGTCGCCGCCGAGCAGCCCCTCAGCCCCTCAGCCCCGGATGATTGCCAGCGCCTCGTCCCTGATCTTCGTCATCGTCGCCTCGTCGCGGGCCTCCGCGTTCAGGCGGAGGAGGGGTTCGGTGTTGGAGGGGCGGACGTTGAACCACCAGTCGGGGGCGGTGACGGTCAGGCCGTCCAGTTCGTCGAGGGTGATGCCGGCGCGGTCCGCGTAGGCGGCCCTGATCGCGGCCAGCCGGGCCGTCTGGTCGGCGACCGTGGAGTTGATCTCGCCGGAGCCGGTGTAGCGGTCGTAGGCGGCGACCAGGGTGGACAGCGGGCCCTGCTGACCGCCGAGGGCAGCCAGGACGTGGAGGGCGGCCAGCATGCCCGTGTCCGCGTTCCAGAAGTCGCGGAAGTAGTAGTGCGCGGAGTGTTCGCCGCCGAAGATCGCGCCGGTGCGGGCCATCTCGGCCTTGATGAAGGAGTGGCCCACGCGGGTGCGGACCGGGCTGCCGCCGTGCTCGCGGACGACCTCCGGGACGGACCAGGACGTGATCAGGTTGTGGATGACCGTGCCCCGGCCGCCGTGCCGGGCCAGTTCGCGGACGGCGACCAGGGCCGTGATCGCCGACGGGGAGACCGGGTCGCCGTGCTCGTCGACGACGAAGCACCGGTCGGCGTCGCCGTCGAAGGCGAGGCCCAGGTCGGCGCCTTCCTCGCGGACGCGCCGCTGGAGGTCGACGAGGTTGGCCGGGTCGAGGGGGTTGGCCTCGTGGTTGGGGAAGGTGCCGTCCAGTTCGAAGTACATCGGCACCAGGTCGAGGGGGAGGCCGGTGAGGACGGACGGGACGGTGTGGCCGCCCATGCCGTTGCCCGCGTCGACGACGACCTTCAGGGGGCGGATGGCGGTGAGGTCGACGAGGGAGCGCAAGTGGGCCGCGTAGTCGGCCAGCGTGTCGCGGCGGGTGACGGTGCCCTGGCGCGCGGCCGGTTCGGGGGCGCCCGTCGCGGCCCAGCCCTCCACCAGCGCGCGGATCTCGGCGAGGCCGGTGTCCTGGCCGACCGGGGCGGCGCCCGCGCGGCACAGCTTGATGCCGTTGTAGCGGGCCGGGTTGTGCGAGGCGGTGAACATGGCGCCCGGCAGGTCCAGCGCGCCGGAGGCGTAGTAGAGCTGGTCGGTGGAGCACAGGCCGATCTCGGTGACGCCGGCGCCCTGGGCCGCCGCGCCGCGCGCGAAGGCGCCGGACAGCGACGGGGACGAGGGGCGCATGTCGTGGCCGGTCACGATCGCGCTCGCGCCGGTCGTCCGGACGAAGGCGGCGCCGAACAGCTCGGCGGCCGTCTCGTCCCACTGGTCCGGGACCACTCCGCGTACGTCGTACGCCTTGACGAGCTGCGACAGATCGGACAGATCAGCAGTCACGGGCCAGCCTTCCCCACAGTCCGTTCGGCACGAAGTCCGGTCGGCACACAGTCGTGTCAGTGGGCACAAACTACCCCGAGCCACTGACAGTCCCGCAGTACCGTCCTCGGGTCGCCCCGCCAGGACCGTCGGGGTCCCGTCCTCAGGGCAGCATCCACCCCAGGACCGGCGACGACTGGCCGACCACGATCAGGCACATCACCAGCAGCAGGCCGAGGCTCCAGGGCAGCACCTTGCGCAGCAGGTCGCCCTCGCGGCCGGCCAGGCCGACGGCGGCGCAGGCGATGGTGAGGTTCTGCGGGGAGATCATCTTGCCGAGGACGCCGCCGGAGCTGTTGGCGGCGGCGAGCAGTTCGGGCGAGAGGCCCGACTCCCGCGCGGCGGTGACCTGGAGGGCGCCGAACAGGGCGTTGGCCGAGGTGTCGGAGCCGGAGACGGCGACGCCGAACCAGCCCAGCACCGGGGAGAGGAAGGCGAGTCCGGCGCCGGCCGCCGCGACGAAGTGGCCGATGGTGGCGGCCTGTCCGGAGAGGTTCATGACGTAGGCGAGGGCCAGGACGGAGGTCACGGTGAGGATGGCGAAGCGCAGTTCGTGGACGGTGGCGAGCCATTCCTCGACCGCCACGCGCGCGTGCACGCCGATGACGAACGCGGTGACCACTCCGGCGAGCAGCACCAGGGTGCCGCCGGTGGCGACGACTGGCCAGGTGAAGACGTTGCCGCCGACCCGTTCGCCGTCCGGGGACGCCACGTCCAGGAACGGCCAGTCGTACGTCTGGGTCGCGCCCGCCAGCCAGTCCTTGACGGCCGGGATCTGCGCGACGGAGAAGACCACGATGATCAGCGCGTAGGGCGCGTAGGCGCGGACGACCTCCCGCGCGGGGTCGCGTTCGTCGAGTTCCTCGCTGCGTACGCCGGTCAGGACGGCGGCGCGGACGGGTTCGGCGGCGGGCCGGCGGGCCTGCGGCACGGCGACCAGGGCGGCCGCCCCGGCGAGGGCGGCGCCGATGTCGGCGAGCTGGGCGGAGAGGTAGTTGGAGGCGGCGAACTGGGCGACGGCGAAGGCCACTCCGCAGGCCAGGGCGGGCACCCAGGTCTCGCGCAGTCCGCGCCGGCCGTCCACCAGGAAGACCAGCACCAGGGGGACGACGAGGGCCAGCAGCGGGGTCTGCCGGCCCACCACGGAGGCGACGTCGTCCAGGGGCAGGCCGGTCACCTGGGCCAGGGTCACCACCGGGGTGCCCATCGCGCCGAAGGCGACCGGCGCGGTGTTGGCGACCAGGGCGACGACGGCCGCGCGGACCGGGTCGAAGCCGAGCGCCACCAGCATGACCGAGCAGATGGCGACCGGCGCCCCGAACCCGGCGAGGGCCTCCAGGAGGGCGCCGAAGCAGAAGGCGACGACGAGCGCCTGGATGCGCGGGTCGTCGGAGAGGCGGCCGAAGGACCGGCGCAGGATGTCGAAGTGCCGGGTGCGGACGGTCATCCGGTACACCCACAGGGCGTTGACCACGATCCACAGGATGGGGAAGAGGCCGAAGACGGCGCCCTGGGCGCCGCTGGAGAGGGTCTGGCCGAGCGGCATGCCGTATGCCAGCCAGGCCACCAGGACGGCCGCCAGCAGGCCCGTGAGGCCCGCCAGGTGCGCCTTCATCCGCACGCCGCCGAGCAGGACGAGGACGATCACCAGGGGCAGCGCCGCGACCAGGGCGGACAGGCCGAGGGAGTCGGCCACGGGCTCGAGTTCCTGGACGTACACGGGCGCCTCCCCGGTTCCGCCATGCGAAAGCGATTTCTCGCCGATGGGTCACTGGGACGGAATGGTCGTGTCCGCGACAACACCGCGTCAATGGCCGTGCGGCAACAAGTCGGCGAGCGGGCGGCCCGGTTGCCCGGGGAGGGCTCAATCAGCCAGCGGGACGGCTCAGTTGTCCGGGGACCGCAGCACCCGCAGGTGACCGCGCCGGGCGACCTCCATCGGGTCGACCGAGCGGGCTCCGCCGGCCTCCGCGGCCCGCTCCTGGGGCCGGGCCGCCTCGCGCACCGCGTTGGCCAGCGCCTCCAGGTCGTCGCCGCTGGGGCGGGCCGGGGCGGAGCCGTCCAGGAGCCGGACCACCTCCCAGCCGCGCGGGGCGGTGAGCCGCTCGGAGTGCTCGGCGCACAGGTCGTAGCAGTGTGGTTCGGCGTAGGTGGCGAGCGGGCCGAGGACGGCGGTCGAGTCGGCGTAGACGTACGTCAGCGTCGCTACGGCGGGACGGCCGCAAGCGGTGCGCGAACAGCGACGTACAGGGCTCACGACGTTGGACGGTACCGCACTCTTGAGCGGGCCGCGACGACTCCCCGCCCGGTCACTCCACCGTGTCGCGGTGTGAAACGCCCCACAGGCCCCTCCGGCCCCACCGCGCTGACCTGCGCGGACACCGCACCGCGGGGTGACAGTGCGAGCCGGATGCCAACCACGATCCCGCCCAAACCACGACAATCACCCCACCTCCCCGGTATCGGAGAGATACCGAATCGAGCCCCGCCCTTGGCTTGATCGGTCGCCCCCGGTCCGCTCCGGGCGTTCCCGCATCCGGTGTGGAGCCCGCCGCCCGGGGCCCGCGAGGACTACCCTTCACCGGTGATGGACAACCCCGTGACGCCCCGCGACGCCGCCCCCGGCCCCCGCCGACGTGACCGCCACGGCCGGGGCATGCGCGGCCCGATCGCGCCCCCGCAGGTACCGCTGGCCGCGAGCCGCGCCGACGCGTTCGCGGACCTGGTGCAGGACTCGGTGGAACGGCTGGAGCGGCGCTGGCCGCAGCTCGCCGACATCGATTTCCTGGTCCTGGAGGTGCCGCAGCCGGACGGGGGCGGCGAGGCGTGGAGCGACGAGGCGGTGCCGCTGGGCCGCACGGTGCCCGCCCGGGACGGCCGGCGGGCCCGGGTGGTGGTGTACCGGCGGCCGGTCGAGATCCGTACCAAGGGCCGGGACGAGCGGGCCATGCTGGTGCACGAGGTGGTGGTCGAGCAGGTCGCCGACCTGCTCGGGCTGACGCCGGAGACGGTCGACCCCCGCTACGGGGAGGACTGAGCGCCCCTCACTCCTGGAGGACCGACAGGTCCTCCTCGGCCGCCGGCACCGAGACCGTGCCCCGGTCGTCCGGGAGGGTCTGCACGGTGAAGGCCGAGACGCCGTCCTCCGTCGCCGTCAGCGTCCGGGCCGCGTACACCGGTCCGCCGGACACCGGCTCGACCGTCAGGGCGTAGCTGCCCGCCAGGCCCTCGGGGACCGGGATCTCGACGTCCTGGGTGGTGCCGGCCTTGATGGTGTACGTCTTCGTCGCCTCGGTGCCGCCCTCGCTGCCCGCCGACGCCGTGACCTTGACCTTGGCGGCGGCCTTGGGGGCCGTGACGGAGAGCGTGGTGCCCTTGGCGCGGTTGTCCACCGCGGTGGCGCGGGTGCCGATCGGGCTGGTGGCGGGGATGAACGCCGTCTCCTGACCGGAGTTCTTGCCGCGCACCACGCGGGCCGCGGCGACGACCGGGACGGACCCGTCGGTGGGCGTCAGCACCAGCGAGCCGGCCTCGCCGCGGGTGACGTCGGCGAGGTCGACGGCGGTCGTCATGCCGCCCTTCACCCGGACCGTCTCGTGCCCGGCGGGGGTGATCAGGCCGGACGGGGAGGCGAGCTGCACCTTGAGGTCGGCGTCGCTGCTGCCGGGGGTGAACACCACCAGCCGGACGTCCTCGGCGTCCGCCGGGATGCCCGGCAGCACCAGGCTGCCCGCCGGGTCGGCGGACGCGGCGAGCCAGTCGCCGCCGAGCTTCTCGTGCAGGGCCTGCACGGCGGCGCCGACCCGGCCGCTGCGCACGCCGACGTGCACGGTGAGGTCGGACTGCGCGTCGTCGCTGAGCGTGGAGAGCAGGACCGCCTCACTGGCGTGCGGCTTGACCGTGATGCCCTCGCCCACCGTCGACTCGACGGCGCCGTCCTTGCCGTACAGCTCGATGTCGACCACGGCGGCCGAGTCGTCCGGGTTGGTCAGGTGGACGTAGTCGGTGCGGCCGGGGTCGGTGCTGGCGCCGGGGAACCAGAACTCGGTGTCCGCCTGGGTGCAGTTGACGCCGAGGAGTCCGCGGCCGGTGCCGGCCGCGACCTCCGTGGTCTGCTGCACGGTCCAGCCGGGCGCCAACTGCCCCTGAGCCGTGCCGATCAGGGCGGGCGCGTCGCCGCCGGAGACGTCACCGGTGACCGGTGTGCCGGGCTTCTCGGGCTTCAGTACGGCCTTGTCGTCCTGTTCGCCGGTCCCTGCCCCGGCGGCCGTCAGCTCGGCCTCGCCGTCGCTCTCGGCGCCCTTGGTGACGGGCGTGAAGGACGTGTACGTCGTCTCGGCGAGGTCGGAGGCGCTGGGCGCCGGGCAGGTCAGGCCGGTGCGCTCGACGGGCAGCAGGGCGGCCGAGCCGGCCGGGTCGGTACCGGTGGTGTCCGGGGCGGAGACCACCGCGAAACCGGTGACGGCGGCGAGCGCGGCGGTGCCGGCGAAGAGGGACAAGGTGGTGCGCTTCACTGCTGACTCCCGTCGGGACGCTTGCTGCCCGGGCCGTGCTGGGGGTGCGGGGGCGGGGGCGGGGGCGGGGGCGGCTGTGCCGGGTCGTACGGCGTCTCGTAACCGGCCTGGTCGTAGCCCTGCCCGTACGGCTGCTCGTACGGCTGCTCGTACGGCTGGTCGTACGGCTGGTCGTGCGGCTGGTCGTGCGGCTGCTCGTAGTCCTGGCCGGGCTGTGGCGCGTACTGCTGTGCGTAGCCCTGCTCGTAGGTCTCCGCGCCGCCGTAGGCGTACGGGTCGTACTGGCCGCCCTGGTACTCCCCCTGCGGGTAGCCGGCCTCCTGGTAGCCGCCCGCCGGGTACGGCTGGGGCACCTGCCCGTACTCGTCGGCCGGGTACGGCTCCTGCTGCTGGGGGGCGGCATAGGCGTCGTACGTGCCGTTCCCGGTGTCCGCCGGCCAGTCGTCGTAGGACTGCTGGCGGGGTACCGGCACGGGGCTCTCGGCGTTCTCCCCGGCTTCGGCAACCGGCTGGTCCGTCTCCGCGCCCGGCCCCGGCTCCGTCTCCGTCTCCGCGTCCGCCTCGGCCTGGGCGCGCAGGCGGCGGGCCCGGCGGCCCTCGCCGGCCACGGCCTCGGCCGGGACGAGAGGCTCTTCGGGCAGGTCGTCGTCGACGTCGCGGCGCCGCCCGGGCAGGGCGAGGACGACCAGGACGACGGCGAGCAGGCCCTGCGCCCACAGCCAGGCGGTGCGGGTGAGCGGCTGGTCGTAGGTGACGTCCAGTGCGCCGCCCGCGGCGGGGAGTTCGAAGCCCTGGGCCCAGCCGTCGACCGTGGTGCGGGTCAGCGGCTCGCCGTCCAGGGTGGCACTCCAGCCGGCGTCGGCGGTGTCGGCGAGGCGCAGGACGCGCCCGGCGGCACCGGCCTTGAGGGTGGTGTGGATCTCCACCGGTCCGGCGGCGACCGGCTCGGCGGCCTTGGTCCCGTTCACGACGGTGGCGCGGGCGACCTCCTGGTCGACCCGCCACAGGCCGGTGCCGTCCTGCTGGCTGAGCCGGCTCAGGCCGGGGGTGGCGTCCAGGACGCGGGTGACCGCTCTGGGCGCTCCCTTGTGCACCAGGACGTAGCGCACGGCGTAGCCGCCGAGCTGGTCGGCCTGGTCGGCGCCGGACCCGGCGACCAGGTTGGCGACGACCTTGCCGAGGCCGCTGCCGGCGCCGTCGGCGGCGGTCAGTTCGGCGTCGCCGAGGCGGGCACCGGAACCGCGCACCAGGGTGTAGCGGACGTGGGCGGCGGAGTCGCTGTCCAGGACCAGGGTGCGGGCCTGGTCGCGGCCGCCGCTCTCCTCGGCGACGAACGCGGGCACCTGTACGGGATCGCGGCGCTCCAGAGGGCCGTCGGCGCCGCCGATCACCCAGCTCGCGGCGGCGATCAGCGGTCCGACGGCGGCGGCCAGCGCGATCAGTACGGCGACCGGCTGGCGCCAGCCGAAGCTCTGCTCGGCGACCCGCGCGCGGGCCCCGTCCGCGCCGAGGGCGGCGGCGGACAGCAGGGCGATGCCGTAGACCAGGGTGGCCGGTCCGGCCCAGGCCGAGCCGTTGGACAGGACGGCCAGGACCAGGCCGGCCAGCGCGGCCACCCAGGCCGTGCGGATGCCCAGTTGCCGCTCGGAGCGCAGCAGGGCGGCCAGCGCGGCCAGCACGATGCCCAGGAACAGCACTCCGCCGGCCGCTCCGGCGCCGCCGGGGCTGGCGCCGAGCAGGTCGAGCGCGGAGGCGGCCGAGGCGCCGTACTCCAGGCCGGCCTCCTGGAAGAAGCCGAACGGCAGCAGCGACAGCGACCAGGGGGCGAGCACCAGCAGCGGGGTGCCGAGCTGGGCCAGGAAGCGCGGGCCGTAGGCGCTGAGCTCGGCGCGGCGCAGCACCAGGACGCCGATGCCGAGGAGCAGCGCCAGCGGCCACACGATCGGTGTGAAGGCGGTGGTGACGGTCAGCAGCAGGGCGTAGGCCCAGGTGGCGCGCCAGGTGCCGCGGCCGCCGCCGGGGCGGGTCAGGCCGGCCGCGGCGACGCCCGCGCGGGCGATCAGCGGCAGCAGGACGGCGAGCACGGCGGTGCCGATGCGGCCGCCGGCCAGGGCGCCGGTGGCGGCGGGCAGCAGGGCGTAGACGACCGCCGCCCAGGCGCGCAGCAGCCGGGAGGTGACCAGCGGGCGGGAGGCGAAGTACGCGGTGAGGCCGGCCAGCGGGACCGAGCAGACCATCAGCAGCGTGACGGCGAGTCCGGTCGAGCCGAGCAGCATGGAGCCGAGCAGGGCGACGATCGCCAGGTAGGGCGGTGCGGAGGCGGTGCCGCCGGCGCCGACCGCGTGCCAGGAGTCGGCGTAGCGCGCCCAGAGGTCGCTCGCGCCGTCCGGGACGGGCAGCAGGGCGCCGCCGGCCAGCGCGCCGGCGCCGAGCAGGGCGCGGCAGGCGGCCAGCGAGACCAGCAGCAGGACCAGGAACAGCACCGGGCCGGGTTTGCGGGCGATGCGCTTGAGCCGGGCGAACTGCTCGATCTCCAGGAAGTCGGCGTCGTCGCCGCCGGGTCCGGACTCGACGGCGCCGCCGTGCCGGCCGGCGCCCGAGGTGACCTCCGGGTCGGAGCGGCCGGCGAGACTGCCCGCGGCCTGTTCGACGGTGGCCCGGACGGTGGCGCCCGGCGGCGGGAACAGCGGGCGCAGTTCGTCCTTGTCGGCCTCTGAGCGGCCTCTGGCCCGCCGTCCGGCCAGCACGCGTTCGGGCCGCAGCAGCACGCTCAGCAGGCCGCGGATCTCGTCCAGGGCCTGCCCGGGCACCTTGCCGACGAGGTAGGCGAGGGTGCGCAGGACGGTGCCGAGGAGGATGCGGAACAGCGTCCAGGGCAGGGCGGCGGTGCGGGTGTTGACGAGCAGGGTGTGGACGGCGCCGGCCTTGTCGACCTTGTGCGGGGAGGCGGTGGTGCGCCCGGCGCAGTCGACGGTGCGGCGCTCCCGGGAGGCCGCCTCGGCGTGCCGTACGACCGCCTCGGGGGCGACCAGGACGCGGTGCCCGGCGGCATGGGCGCGCCAGCACAGGTCGACGTCGTCGCGCATCAGGGGCAGCCGCCGGTCGAAGCCGCCGAGCGCCTCGAAGACGTCGCGGCGCACCAGCATGCCGGCGGTGGAGACCGACAGGACGGTACGCACGTGGTCGTGCTGGCCCTGGTCCTGTTCGCGCCGGTCCAGGCCGGTCCAGCGGCGGCCGGAGTTGGCGATGGAGACGCCGACCTCCAGCAGTTGCCGACGGTCGTACCAGCCGCGGAGTTTGGGGCCGACGACGGCGACGTCCTCGCGGCCGAGTCCGTACTCGGTGTCCACCACCCGCAGCAGCTGGGCCAGCGCGTCGGGTTCGGGGGAGCAGTCGTCGTGCAGCAGCCACAGCCAGTGCACGGGCTCGCCGTGGGGGAGGTCCGGCAGGTCGTAGGCGTCGTCGCGCCAGGTGCGGGTGACGGGGTCCCAGCCGCTGGGGCGCTTCAGGTACGGCAGGTCGTCCGGGGTGAGGACGGGGGCGGTGCGGGCGGCCTCCTCGACGGCCTGGCCGAAGCCGGTGCGCCGGGCCAGGTGCAGGACCCGGTCGTCGCCGAGCGCCTCGGTGACCAACTCGGCGGACGCGTCGGCGCTTCCGGTGTCGGCGGCGACGGCGTACTGCACGGGCCGTTCCTGGCCGAGCAGGCCGGACAGCGCGTCGGGCAGCCAGCGGGCGCCGTCGTGGGAGACGAGCACCGCGGTCACCACATGACGCGGGAACTCGGGTGTGGCAGCGGTGTCGTGATCGGCTGCCGGGTGGCTGTGCACGGACATCGAGGTACGGGCCCCGGTTCGGTGGACTGCGGTGGACGCCGGTGCCCGGTGTGTCGGGCGGGGCGTCTCGGACGAGCGCCCACACTATCGGCTGGGCATGAGTACGGCCCGCCGCCTGTGGACAACCCGCCCGCGACGGGCCGTTCGTACCGCAAGTCCCTGGAAAACACCCGGTAAGGCCACGGAGGACACCGGTAAGTCCCGGCTAACCACCCGGTGGTTTGTCAGACCGCCGCCTTCTTCAGCCGGCGGCGCTCCCGCTCGGACAGGCCGCCCCAGATACCGAACCGCTCGTCGTTGGCGAGGGCGTATTCGAGGCACTCGGAGCGCACCTCGCAGGCGAGGCAGACCTTCTTGGCCTCCCGGGTGGAGCCGCCCTTCTCGGGGAAGAAGGACTCGGGGTCGGTCTGGGCGCACAGCGCGCGCTCCTGCCAGCCGAGTTCCTCGTCCGCGTCGTCGACCAGCAGTTGCTGCACCGTCTCGGTCATGTGCGCCCCTCGTCTGTCTTCGCGTCCCCGTGATGTGGCCGTTACCGATTCCGGCTGAACGACACGAGTGAAATTACAAGTGTGCTGCTCCGGGCGAGTCAAGCCGAGATCTGCTATTGGGCCCCTTATTCACTCTGCGGAACCAAGCCCAAGCGGAAAGTGTTCAAATCGGGATAAACCTCGACACACTGACAGGGCCCACGGGGTCGGCACCTCCGTCACGGAGGAGGACGCCCCGACGTTCGATCTCGTTCCGGCACGCCTCCGAAGCGAGTCTGATCACATTCGGATCACGAGATCGCAACGGGGGTTGTGCGCCCGGCTTGTGCGCCATGTGTCCTGGAAGGCGGGTGAGCAAACCTTTCATCTTCCAGGTGAACCGGATGAGGTGAACCATGTCCCACATATCGGGCGCCGAGTTGACAGTGCAGGTGTGAACCGCTGTCCTTGTGGGCATGCTCGCGAACTTGGCACTCACCTCGACCCGCCCCGCCGGGTCCCACGGTGCTGCCCGCGCTCGCTGTAGCTGTCGCTGTTCCAGCTGTTGAGCCGAACCGCTCCGGCTGTCCCCGCCTCCCCTTTCGGGGCGCTCCCGTCCTCTCCGCACTCTTCCGCCGAGGAACCACCGCACCCATGAACAGCGACAGCGACCTCCAGATCGCCGGCGACATCCTCGAAGTACCGCACCTGCTGCAAGCACCGCGCGAGCACCCGGCCACGGTGGCCGAGTTCGCCGGTCTGGCCCGCGCGGTCGCCGCCGACCGCGCCCAGTGGGCACACCTCGTCCGCTACGACGCCGTCTCGCGCTGGTACCACCGGCTGCGCACCGGCCCCGGCTACGAGGTGTGGCTGCTGTCCTGGGTGCCCGGCCAGGGCAGCGGGCGGCACGACCACGGCCCGTCGTCCGGGGTGCTGACCGTCCTGGACGGCACCCTGACCGAGCACGCCCGGGGCGCCGCGCGCGCGTTGCGGCCCGGTGCCCAGCGGGTGTTCGCCCCGGGCTATGTGCACGAGGTGATCAACGACACCCTGGAACCGGCCGTCAGCCTGCACGTCTACTACCCGGGCCTGACCGAGATGACGACCCACGCGGCGCGCTGCGCGTCCGCCGCGGCGACTGCCTGACGCACTGTCGTACCCGCCTGCGAGACTGGGCGCATGCGCATTGTGGTTCTGGCAGGCGGCATCGGTGGTGCCCGGTTCCTGCGCGGTCTGAAGCGGGCCGCGCCGGACGCGGAGATCACGGTCATCGGCAACACCGGGGACGACATCCACCTCTTCGGGCTGAAGGTCTGCCCGGACCTCGACACGGTGATGTACACGCTCGGCGGCGGCATCAACGAGGAGCAGGGCTGGGGACGGACCGACGAGACCTTCCACCTGAAGGAGGAGCTCGCGGCCTACGGCGCCGGACCGGAGTGGTTCGGCCTGGGCGACCGGGACTTCGCCACGCACATCGTGCGGACCCAGATGATCACCGCCGGCTATCCGCTCAGCGCGGTCACCGAGGCCCTCTGCGACCGCTGGCAGCCCGGCGTGCGCCTGCTGCCGATGACCGACGACCGCGTGGAGACGCACGTGGCCGTCGAGCTGGACGGCGAGCGCAAGGCGATCCACTTCCAGGAGTACTGGGTACGGCTGCGCGCCTCGGTGCCCGCCGAGGCGGTGGTGCCGGTCGGCGCCGAGCAGGCGAAGCCCGCCCCCGGCGTCCTGGAGGCCATCGCCGACGCCGACGTCATCCTCTTCCCGCCGTCCAACCCGGTCGTCTCGGTCGGCACGATCCTGGCGGTGCCCGGCATCCGGGAGGCGATCGCGGAGGCGGGCGTACCGGTGGTGGGCCTGTCCCCCATCGTCGGCGACGCGCCGGTGCGCGGCATGGCCGACAAGGTGCTCGCGGCGGTCGGCGTGGAGTCCACCGCCGCCGCGGTCGCCGAGCACTACGGCTCGGGCCTCCTCGACGGCTGGCTGGTCGACACGGTCGACGCGGACTCGGTCACCCGCGTGAAGGCGGCCGGCATCCTCTGCAAGGCCGTCCCGCTGATGATGACCGACGTCGACACGACCGCACAGATGGCCCGGGAGGCGCTGGAGCTGGCCGAGGAGGTGCGGGCGGCTTGAGCGACGGGAACGGATACCGGGTCTGGGCCGTGCCCGGACTGCCGGAGGTGCAGCGCGGCGACGACCTGGCCAAGCTGATCGCCGCCGCCGAGCCCGGGCTGGCCGACGGGGACGTGCTGCTCGTCACCTCCAAGATCGTCTCCAAGGCGGAGGGCCGCACCGTCCGGGCGGCCGACCGGGAGGCGGCGATCGACGCGGAGACGGTACGGGTGGTCGCCCGGCGCGGCACGCTGCGCATCGTCGAGAACCGCCAGGGCCTGGTCATGGCCGCGGCCGGGGTGGACGCCTCCAACACCCCGGCCGGCACCGTCCTCCTCCTCCCCGAGGACCCGGACGCCTCCGCGCGGGCGATCCGCGAGGGCCTGCGCGACGCGCTCGGCGTGACGGTCGGCGTCGTCGTCACCGACACCTTCGGCCGCCCCTGGCGCGCCGGGCTCACCGACGTGGCGATCGGCGCGGCCGGCGTCCGGGTCCTGGACGACCTGCGCGGCGGCACGGACACGCACGGCAACCCGCTCGGCGTCACCGTCGTCGCCACCGCCGACGAGCTGGCCGCCGCGGGCGACCTGGTCAAGGGCAAGACCGCGGGACGGCCGGTCGCGGTGGTCCGCGGCCTGCCGCACACCCTGACCGGCGACGCCGGCGAGGGCGCCCGCGCGCTGGTCCGCGGGGCGCGCGACGACATGTTCCGGCTGGGCACGTCGGAGGCGGTCCGGCAGGCGGTCGCCCAGCGCCGTACCGTACGGGCGTTCACGGACGAGCCCGTGGACCCCGGCGCGGTCCGCCGCGCGGTGGCCGCGGCGGTCACGGCGCCGGCACCGCACCACACCACTCCGTGGCGGTTCGTCCTCCTCGAATCGGCCGGCTCCCGCAGCCGGCTGCTGGACGCGATGCGGGACGCGTGGATCGCGGACCTGCGGCGGGACGGCAAGTCGGAGGAGTCGATCGCCAAGCGGGTGCGGCGGGGTGACGTCCTGCGCAACGCGCCGTACCTCGTCGTGCCCTGTCTGGTCATGGCCGGCTCGCACCCGTACGGGGACGCGCGGCGGGACACGGCCGAGCGGGAGATGTTCGTGGTGGCGGCCGGCGCGGGCGTGCAGAACCTGCTGGTCGCGCTGGCCGGGGAGCGGCTGGGCTCGGCGTGGGTGTCGTCGACGATGTTCTGCCGGGACGTCGTACGCGAGATACTGGACCTGCCGGCCGGCTGGGACCCGATGGGAGCGGTGGCGGTCGGGCATCCGGCACAGGAGCCGCGTCCGCGACCCGAGCGGGAGCCCGGGGCCTTCATCGAGGTGCGATGACCGCGATGACCGGTTTCGCCTGCGTCGAGCGCCTACCCTCGTAGGGACCTCTCACCTTCCCCATTCCCCAGGGACACCATTCGTGGCCGGACGCTTCGCTCCCCGCCCCGCGCGTACGCCGGTACGCGGCGGGCGGGCCGCCGTACCCGCGCAGGGCGCCGCCGGTGCCGGTCCGGGTTCCAGTCCCGCTTCCGGTTCCGGGAAGGTCCGGGTCTGGGTGCCCGACGGGCCGCTCGACCTCGGCCTGGTACTCGGTCCGCTGCGCCGCGGGCCGGGCGATCCGACCTTCCGTACGACCCCGGACGGGGCGGTGTGGCGGGCCAGCCGGACGCCGGCCGGGCCCGGGACGCTGCGGGTCGCCGCGCGCGGTGGTGAGGTGCGGGGCGAGGCGTGGGGGCCGGGCGCCCAGTGGCTGCTGGACCGGCTGCCGGGGATGCTGGGCGCCGACGACGACCCGTCCGCGTTCGTGCCGCGGCACCGGTTGCTGGCGGTGACGCGGCATCGGCGGCAGGGGTTGCGGCTGGGCCGCAGCGGGCTGGTGCTGGAGTCGTTGATCCCGTCGGTGCTGGAGCAGAAGGTCACGGCGCTGGAGGCGTATCAGGCGTGGCGGCTGCTGGTACGGGGGTTCGGTGAGCCGGCCCCGGGGCCGGTGCCGGGGGCCGGGTCCGGGTCCAGGTCCGGTGGGATGTGGGTGATGCCGGCGGCGCGGACGTGGGCGATGGTCCCGTCCTGGGAGTGGCACCGGGCCGGGGTCGACGACAAGCGGGCGGCCACGATCCTCCGGGCGGTGCGGGTGGCCGCGCGACTGGAGGAGGCGGCCGGGATGGAGCCGGCGGCGGCCCGGGCGCGGCTGGAGGTCGTGCCGGGGGTGGGGCCGTGGACGTCGGCGGAGGTCGTGCAGCGCAGTCATGGGGCGCCGGACGAGGTGACGGTGGGGGATCTGCATCTGCCGGGGATCGTGGGGTTCGCGCTGGGCGGGGACCGGTCGGCCGACGACGCGGAGATGCTGCGGCTGCTGGAGCCCTATGCCGGGCAGCGGCATCGGGCGGCGCGGTTGATTCTGTTGAGCGGGAGGGTGCCGGGGCGGCGGGGGCCGCGGATGGCTCCGCGGGGGTTTGCGGGGTTTTGATCGGGGGGGTGCGGTGGCACTGGTGGTGGGGTGGGGTGGGTGACGTGACCCGGGACGACGGGGTGCCGCCGGGCTGATGGGGGTGGGTGACGCGACCCGGCGCTTGCCGGGTGCCGCCGCGCCCACCCGTGCCGCCCCAGGCGGCACGAATGCCCGCGGTTGGGCGGGGTACGCCACGCCGACCGCGGTGGGCGGAGGGCGGCCGCGCGCCAGCCGCGGTGGGCGGAGGGCGGCCGCGCGCCGACCGCGGTGGGCGGAGGGCGGCCCGCGCGCCGACCAGCGGTGGGCGGTGCCGCCGGGCCGGCGTAGGGGGTGGCGCGGCGCGGGGCTTACTGGTCGGATGAGAAGCGCACCGCTCCCGCCGGGATGCGCGCGTCGCACCACACCCGCACGCCGTCCCGCAGCTCGTTGTCCGCGCCGATCACCGCGCCGTCGCCGATCACCGTCCCGGTGACCACCGACCGTCGCCCGACCCGGGCCCGGTTGCCGATGAGCGAGTCCGTGACGACCGCGCCCGGCTCGATCACCGCGCCCGGCAGGATCGTGCTGCCGAAGATCCGCGTGCCCTCCGCGACGAACGCCCCCTCGCCCACCACCGTCCCGCCCGACAGCTTGGCGTCCGGCGCCACCCACGCCGTGGGCAGGACGAGCCGGTCGCCGCAGCGGCCCGGCACCGCCGGGGACGGCGCCCGCCCCAGCACCAGATCCGCCGAGCCGCGTACGAACGCGGCCGGGGTGCCGAGGTCCAGCCAGTACGTGGAGTCGACCATGCCCTGCAGGTGCGCCCCCGTCGCCAGCAGCTCCGGGAACGTCTCGCGCTCCACCGACACCGGCCGGCCCGCCGGGATCGTGTCGATGACCGACCGCCGGAAGACGTACGCCCCCGCGTTGATCTGGTCGGTGACGATCTCCTGCGGCGTCTGCGGCTTCTCCAGGAACGCCAGCACCCGGCCCGCGGCGTCCGTCGGGACCAGCCCGTACGCCCGGGGGTCGGTGACCTTCGTCAGGTGCAGGGAGACGTCCGCGCCCGTCGTCTCGTGGGTGCGGACCAGCGCCCCGATGTCCAGCCCCGTCAGGATGTCGCCGTTGAAGATCAGTACCGGCTCGTCCGGCCCCGACCGCAGCCGCGAGGCCACGTTCCGGATCGCCCCGCCCGTGCCGAGCGGCTCCTTCTCCGTGACGTACTCGATGTGCAGCCCGAGCGCGGCGCCGTCGCCGAAGTACGGCTCGAACACCTCCGCCAGATAGCTCGTCGCGAGCACGATGTGCTCGACCCCCGCCGCCTTCGCCCGCGCCAACTGGTGCGTGAGGAACGGCACCCCCGCTGCCCTGACCATCGGCTTCGGCGTGTGCACCGTGAGCGGGCGCAGCCGCGTGCCCTTGCCGCCGACCAGGAGGATCGCTTCTGTCACCTGTCGTCTCTGCTTCCTGCCGGGACCGGCCGAACTGTCTTTCGGCCGGTCAGTGTATGCAGAGTTCCTCCCGCTCAGCGGCCCTGGTACTTGGCCGCGGTGGAGCGGGCCGTGTCAAGCTTCTTGTACAGCTGCGCTCCAGGGCAGCTCGTGTTGAAGCCGTCCCGGTGACCCGAGATCACCTTGAGTCGTACGTTCCTGCCTTTTCGGTAGAGATTGCCACCGCCGGACTTCAGGTATGTCTTGCCGCGGGGATTCATGCCGTACAGCCCGAGCTTCCACGCCGACAGCCGGGCGATCGCGCGGACCGCCGCCGCGGCGGGCTTCTTCGTGCTGTACGTGCCGAGCACGGCGATTCCCATGCTGTTCGAGTTGAAGCCGAGGGTGTGCGCGCCGAGCACCGGCTTCGCCACGCCGCCCGCCCGGCCCTCGTAGATCTTCCCGCACTTGTCGACGACGAAGTTGTAGCCGATGTCCCGCCAGCCCATGCTCCTGACGTGATAGCGGTAGATACTGCGGATGACCGAAGGGGCTTGCGCGCAGGTGTAGTTGTTGCCGGTGGCCGAGTGGTGCACGAAGGCCGCCTTGACCTTCTTCGTGTACTTGAAGCCCTTCTCCCGCAGCCCTTCGTCCGCCCCCCAGCCGCGCCGCGTCACGATCCCGGGCCGCGGCCCGACGTACGGCTTGGCCTGGGCGTACGTGGCCGGTTCGGGGGTGGCCTGATCGGTGCCGGCGGCCTCCTCCGCCGGGGTGCTGCCGACGCCGGGGTCGACGAGTTCCAGGCGCAGGCCCTCGGGCAGGCCGTACCCCGGGTCGTCGTCGTCCGCCCGGACCCGCAGTTCGACGCCGTCGGAGTCGCCGACCCACAGCGGCGCGGTCGCCCCGCGCACCCGGTCCGCGGCGCGCTCGGCGGTGCCGGGGTCGGAGCCGTGGTCGGCGTTGTGGGCCTCCAGGTCCTGCCAGTCGGACCAGGCACCGCTGCCGGTCTCGCGGACCCGGACCTGGACGCTGCCGTGCAGTTCGCGGTCCGGGTCGTCCCAGACGACGCCGACCAGCGAGAAGGGCGGTACGTCGCGGCGGGTGACGCCCTGTTCGGCGGGACCGGCGGCGCGGTCCCGGGCCAGCGGCCGCAGCGGCAGCGAGCGGGTGCTGCCGGACCCGGACGCCTCCGCGCGCACCGCCGGGGCGGCTGCCGGGGCGGGGGTGGGGACGGCCGCCGCCGCGGGCGGGGTGAGCGGCAGGGCGAGGGCTGCCGCGCAGGTGACACCGATCGAGGAAGCGAGGAATCCATGCATGCCCCTGATCGTGGACACGGTGCTACAAAGCTGTCCATTCGGAACTTGTCGGGCTCCGGGGTGCGTTAACCCGAACCGGTGGCCGCGGGGCACGCCGCCCGGCGGCCGCCCCGCGTACGCTTGCCCGGGTGAACGCGACCGACCGCACCCCTGCCGACCTGCTGAGTTCCGCGCTCGCCGCGGACCCGGGACGCCCCCTGGTGACCTTCTACGACGACGCCACCGGCGAACGTGTCGAACTGTCCGTGGCCACCTTCGCCAATTGGGTGGCCAAGACCGCCAACCTGCTCCAGGACGAACTCTCCGCCGAACCCGGCGACCGGGTCGCGCTGCTGCTGCCCGCGCACTGGCAGACCGCGGTGTGGCTGCTGGCGTGCGCGTCGGTCGGCGTGGTCGCCGACGTGTGCGGCGACCCGGCCGCGGCGGACGTCGTGGTCAGCGGTCCGGACCCGCAGGCGCTGGCCGCCGCCCGGGCCTGCTCCGGGGCGCGGATCGCGCTCGCCCTGCGGCCGCTCGGCGGGCGCTTCCCCGAGCCGCCGCAGGGTTTCGCCGACTACGCGGTGGAGGTGCCGGGGCAGGGCGACCGGTTCGTGCCGTACGCGCCGGTGGACCCGGAGGAGCCCGCGCTGATCGTGGCGGGGCGGGAGTTCAGCGGGGCCGAGGTGGTGGAGCGGGCGCGCGCGGAGGCGACGGGGCTGGGGCTGACGGGGCCGGGGACGCGGCTGCTGTCCGGGCTGCCGTACGACACGTGGGAGGGGCTGAACGCCGGGTTGTACGGGCCGCTGGCCACGGGCGGTTCGGTGGTGCTGTGCCGGCACCTGGACCGGCTGTCCGCCGACGCGCTGGACCGGCGGATCGAGGCGGAGCACGTCACCACGACAGCCCGCTGAGCCGACCTCGGGCTCCCGCCGAGCCGGGCCCGGACTCCCGCCGAGCCGACCCCGCACTCCCGACACTCTCCCTCCGCGCCGAACCGGCAGGACGAGACAGACCGCATCACCACGACAGCCCGCCGAAGCACCGGGCCCTCCTCCCCGGCCCTGTTCTCGTATAGCTACGGCGAACGGACATGTAGCGCTGTGTGACTGCTGTGGTCGTCGTTTCCCCTCGCCTGGCGCCTCGTTGAGCTGAACGAGTGATCTCGGGCGTGGGGCGAGGAGTACGGGGTGCGGCAGGACTGGGAGCCGGAGGACCTGATCGAGGTCTGGACGCTGCTGGAAGACGACATGAAGCGGGTGCGGAACAAGTCCGGGGCGACTCGGCTCGGGTTCGCGCTGCTGCTCAAGTTTTTCGAGGTGGAGGCCCGGTTCCCCGAGTCGGCCCAGGAGGTGCCGACCGCCGCGGTGGAGTACGTGGCCCAGCAAGTCAAGGTGCCTGCAGAGGCGTGGTCGGACTACGACTGGCAGAGCAAGGCGATCCAGCGGCACCGGGGCGAGATCCGGGCGGCATACGGGTTCCGGGCGAACACCGAGGAGGACCAGGACCGGCTGGCCGCGTGGTTGGCCACCGAGCTGTGCCCGGTGGAGCTGTCCCGTGACCGGCTCGCGGCGGCCGTGGTGGCCCGGTGCCGCAACGACCATATCGAGCCGCCAGCGCCCGGGCAGGTGCGGCGGCTGGTGGGCAAGGCAATCAAGGACTTCGAGAAGCGGTTCTGTCGGAGCACGCTGGACCGGCTCAGTCACATGACCCGATCGCGGCTGGAAGATCTGATTGCGGGTGACGGCACCGACGGCTCAGACGGCGAGGGCGCGGTGGCTGGGGGCGGGCGATCGCACTTCACCGAGCTGAAGACGGACCCCGGCGCCCCGGGCCTGGAGAGCCTGCTTGCGGAGGTGAACAAGCTGGAGCGGGTGCGGCGGCTGGACCTGCCCGCGGACCTGTTCGCGGACGTGTCGGAGAAGCTGGTGGACGCCTGGCGGGCCCGTGCCTCGAAGGAGTACCCGGCAAACCTGGAGCGGATGAAGCCGCCGCGGCGGCTGACGCTGCTGGCCACGCTGTGCCATGTCCGGCAGACGGAGATCACCGACTCGCTGGTGGATTTGTTCATCCAGCTCGTACTGAAGATCAACACCCGCGCGGAGCGGAAGGTCGAGAAGGAGTTGGGGGCGGAGCTGAAGAAGGTCCGCGGCAAGGAGGCGATGCTGCTGCGGGTCGCGGAGGCGGCCTTGTCGGAGCCGTCCGGCACGGTGCGGCGGGTGATCTTCCCGGTGGTCGGCGGGGAGAAGACGCTCAAGGCGCTGGCGGCGGAGGCCGCGGCGAACGAGGCCCGCTACAAGGCCCGGGTCCGCACCGTGCTGCGGTCTTCGTACTCGGCGCACTGGCGGCGGATGCTGTCGCCGCTGCTGAAGGCGCTGGAGCTGAAGTGCAACAACACCGCCTACCGGCCGGTGATGGACGCGATCGACCTGCTCAAGCGGTACCTGGAGCAGCCGCTGAAGGAGGGCGCCTTCTTCGATGCCGCCGAAGCGGTGCCGCTGGACGGGGTGGTGCCAGAGCAGTGGCGGGCGGCAGTCGTCGACGACAAGGGCCGCGTCGAGCGCATCCCGTACGAGCTGTGCGTGCTCGTCAGCTTGCGGGACGCGCTGCGACGGCGGGAGATCTGGGTCGTGGGCGCCAACCGGTGGCGCAATCCGGAGGACGACCTGCCCGCCGACTTCGAGGACAACCGAGACGTCCACTATGCCGCCCTGGGCCAGCCGCAGGACGCCGGCGAATTCATCACCGCCCTCCAGAGCAAGCTGCGGACGTCGCTGGACCGCTTTGAGCAGGCCCTGACCGAGGGCACCACGGGCGGGGTGGCGATCGTCAAGAAGCACGGCGAGCCGTGGATCCGGGTGTCCCCGCGCGGCAAGCAGGAGGAGCCGGAGTCCCTCGTGGCGATCAAGGCGGAGATCGAACGGCGCTGGGGCACGATCGACTTGCTGGACATCCTGAAGTACGCCGAGTTCGACACGGACTTCATCGCCGAGTTCACCTCGGTCGCCACCCGCGAGAACCTGTCCAAGGACGTACTGCGGCGCCGGTTGCTGCTGGTGCTGTTCGGGCTGGGCACCAACATGGGCATCAAGCGAGTCGCGGTGACCGGCAAGCACGGCGAGTCCGAGGCGACGCTGCGCCGGGTACGACACCTCTTCGTCAACCGGGCCAACATGCGCGCCGCGCTGGTGAAGCTGATCAACGCCACCTTCGCCGCCCGCGACGAGATGTGGTGGGGTACCGGCACCGCCTGCGCCTCCGACAGCCGCAAGTTCGGCGCCTGGTCCTCGAACCTGATGACCGAGTGGCACCAGCGCTACCGGGGCCCCGGCGTGATGATCTACTGGCACGTCGAGCGGAAGTCGGTGTGCATCTACTCCCAGCTCAAGTCCTGCTCGGCCTCCGAGGTCGCCTCGATGATCGAGGGCGTGCTGCGGCACTGCACCGACATGGAAGTGGACCGGCAGTACACCGACACCCACGGCGCGTCCATCGTCGGCTTCGCCTTCGCCCACATGCTCGACTTCAAGCTGATGCCGCGGCTGAAGAACATCGGCTCCGCCCGGCTGTACCGGCCGGCCGCCGGGGAGGACGACAACTGGCCGAACCTCGCCCCGGTGCTGTCCACCAAGACGATCAACTGGGACCTGATCCGCCAGCAGTACGACCAGATCGTGAAGTACACCACCGCTCTGCGGCTGGGCACCGCCGAAGCCGAGCAGGTCCTGCGCCGCTTCACCCGCGGCGGGCCCAAGCACCCCACCTACCAGGCGATCGAGGAACTCGGGCGGGCGGTACGTACGGCATTCGTGTGCGACTACCTCGCCGACGTCGAGCTGCGCCAGGAGATCCACGAGGGCTTGCAGGTCGTGGAGAACTGGAACAGCGCGAACAAGGACCTCTTCTACGGCAAGGACGGCGACCTGGCAGGTGCGGACAAGGAGTCCCAGGAGGTGTCCATGCTCGCCCTGCACCTGCTCCAGTCCGCCCTCGTGCACGTCAACACGCTGCTGATGCAGCAGGTCCTCGCCGACCCGAAGTGGGCCGACACGCTCACCGACGCCGACCGGCGGGCCCTGTCCCCGCTGTTCTGGACGCACGTGAACCCCTACGGCCGGTTCGAGCTGGACATGAACAGCCGCTTGGAGCTGGACCTGGCCCCCACGGCCAATGCGGTTCCCGGCCCGCGCCGCCCCGAGAGCGAGAACGCGACGGCCCCCGCGTGAGCGGGCCGGGCGAGTGTGCCGCTCCAGGGAGCAGACGGACGCGTGCCGGGACCGCGCGAGCAGTGCGGCGCGCGAATTGGGGGCGTGGGATCTTGGGGCATAGGTTGACGGCATGGTGGAGGGGGCGAACTCCGCGGCGCAGACCATGCCGCAGGAGCAGCAGACAAGGGGGCGGCATGCCGCCCGGCGGAAGAAGGACAAGGGCGGGCTGGCGCGTTCGTCCTTGTTGATGGCTGTCGGCACGGTGGTGTCGCGGGCGACGGGGCTGATCCGTCAGGTGCTGCAGGCCGCGGCGCTGGGAACTGGCCTGCTGGCCAGTACGTACAACACGGCGAACACGGTGCCGACGAGCCTGTACACGCTGCTGATCGGCGGCGCGCTCAATGCTGTGCTGGTGCCGCAGCTGGTGCGGGCCCGGACCACGGACCCCGACGGCGGGCGGGCCTACGAGCAGCGGCTGGTCACGCTTGTGGTGTGCGTGCTGGGGGTGGGGACGGCGCTGGCGGTGTGGGCGGCGCCGCAGATCGTGGGCCTGTACATGCGGGACACCCCGGACAGTCACGAGGCGTTCGAGCTGACGGTGACGTTCGCGCGGTTCCTGTTGCCGCAGATCTTCTTCTATGGCCTGTTCAGCATCTACGGGCAGGTGCTGAACGCGCGGGAGAAGTTCGGCGCGATGATGTGGACCCCGGTGCTAAACAACGTCGTGCTGGTCGGCATGTTCGGCGCCTATCTGGGGCTGATGACGGTGCCCGATCGGGTGGAGGACATCACCGCCGCCCAGGTGCGGCTGCTGGGGATCGGGACGACTGCGGGCATCGCCGTCCAGGCCCTGGCGCTGATCCCGTTCGCCAGGGCGGCCGGTTTCCGGTTCCGGCCGCGGTTCGACTGGCGGGGCACCGGCCTGGGCAAGAGCGTGCACGCAGCGAAGTGGACGCTGCTGTTCGTCCTGGCCAACCAGGTCTCCCTTACGGTGGTCACGAACTACGCCAACGCCGCCGACCAGGAGCTGCCGCAGGCCGGCGCAGGCTACTCCGCCTACACCTACGCGCAGACCATCTGGATGTTGCCGCAGTCGATCGTGACCGTGTCCCTGGTGACGGCGATGCTGCCGCGTATGAGCCGGGCCGTCGCCGAGGGCCGCATCCCGGACCTGCGCGCGGATCTGTCCCGGGCGCTGCGGATCAGCGGCGTGGTCATCGTGCCCGCCGCCTTCCTCTTCCTCGCCCTGGGCCCGCAGATCTCTTCGCTTCTGTTCGCCCACGGAGCAGCCGATGCCGCCTCGGCCCGCCCGCTGGGCTACATGCTGCAGGCGTTCGGGCTCGGGCTCATCCCGTTCTCCGCCCAGTACCTGCTGTTGCGCGGCTTCTACGCCTTCGAGGACACCCGCACTCCGTTCTTCATGGCAGCGTGGATCGCGGGCGTGAACATCGCCCTGGCCACCGCGTGTCATTTGCTCCTGCCCGCCCGCTGGGCGGTGGTCGGCATGGCCGGGGCCTACACCCTCTCCTATGTGGCCGGTCTCGCACTCACCGCCTACCTGCTGCGCAAAAAGATGGGGGGCCGGATCGACGACGGAGGTCTGCGCCGCACCTACCTGAAGCTGCTGTGCGCCGCGTGCCCGGCTGCTGGGCTGGGCTGGGCCGCAGCGCGTGCGTGCGCTGGCCTGGGAGATGGAACGTGGCCTACTGCTGTCGCCTTGGCTGCCGGAGCGCTCGCGACAGCCCTGGCGTATCTCCTTCTTGCGCGATTGCTGAAAGTCAACGAGCTCCGTCGCCTGCCCGGGATGCGATGAGTCCAGGCAAACGATGGATGGGGGCAGGTAAGAACGCCGGCACCAGCCGCCAACATGGGTGTCACGTCCGGCGACGCGCGGCGGGGTCGCGCTCGGCGACATGCCGGGCGACCGCGTCGACGCCGGGGCGGGCGTACCGCTCCAGGGAGCGGACGGAGGCGTGGCGAGAGCGGGCCAGCAGCATCGGGGTGGACGTACCGTCCTCGGCGTCATGTGTGAGGGCGCTGTGGCGGAGCCGGTGAAGCGTCCAGCCGTCCAGGTCCTCGATGTCGTCGGGTGAGGCCAGCGGGTTGGCCAGCAGCCGGGTGTTCTCCTCGAAGATCTCCTCGGCCCGGCGGTAAGAGAGCCGGGCCCGGCCGGTCTCCTCGCATACGTCGAGTGTCGGCGTTCCGGCGGGGGCCTTGCAGCCGGTGAGAAACAGTGGCCCGCGGGTGCGGTGGGCGATGAGGCGGGGCAGGAGCTGGGCGGTGCCAGACTGCCAGTGGATCCACTCGACCGCCCCGCCCTTGGCGGTGATCTTGCCGCGCTTGTCCTGCGGGTACAGGTCTTCCACGTTCAGACACAGCACCTCGTCGGCTCGTGCGGCGGACTCGTAGAGCATCTTCCAGAACGTCTTCTCCCGCAGGGCGACGTCCAGCCGCCACAGGGCGGCGATCTGGTTCTCCGCGAGGGCCTTGGTGCGGTCGGGCGGTGCCGGCCGCCGCTCGATGCCGATCGTCGGGTCGCTGACGATCCAGCCCTGGCGCTGCCACCATCCGATCGCCTTGCGGGCGATGGACAGTTCCCGGTTGACGGTGTCGGCGTCCATCTCGTCCGCCCGCGCCGCCGCCAGCTCGGCGAGAGTCTCCGGCAGGGCCGGGTCGTCGATCGCGGTGACGGGGAAGACGGGCGGCTTCGCGCCCCGGCGGGCGGGTCCGGTCGGCGCCGGTTCGCCGGCGAGCATCCACCCCCACGTCGTCAGCGAGATCCGGTAGATCCGCGCGGAGGACTTCGCGATGCCCGCGCCGGTGAGGTACCGCTCGACCGCCGCGGTGTATGACGAGGGCGGGGCGGAGAGGGGCATCACCCGGGCGCGCGGCACACGCAACGCGCCCCCGTTCCCGAGTTCGGTCACCGGTTCGATCGTCACGTCCGTCCCGCCCTTCCGGCACTGCCGCAGTAAATGCGTACACCTCGCCTGCGGCGGCCGGAGAGTCCGCCGCAGGTCGCGAAGATCGCGATAGGGGGCCTGCCGCAGTAAATCCGGCATTTACTGCGACACCACCCTGGCGGGCCGTGAGCGGCCGGTAGTTCGATAAACCGACAGGGAAGCGGGATGGCCGCTACCGCCAACCGCTGTGCCACCGGCCCTCACGCCGGCCAGGCCCCGAGCATCACGTAGCGCTACATGTCCGTTCGTCGTAGCTATACGAGAACAGGGCCTCCCCCGTTCGGCGCACCCCCACCCCCCTCCCGCCCCGCATCCGGGCCATGGTCGTAGGAACAGCCGTCGGCAAGCAGGGGCAGGAGGGGTGGCCAGAGGTGACCGACACCGCACGGGGCCCCGAGGACGGCGACGGCGTCCGCGGGCCGGGCGCGGGGGCGTCCGCGACCGGGAGCGGGCTGCGGCGCCGCCGCCGGCGCCGGTGGCTGCGCTGGTCGGCGCTCGGCACGGTCCTCGCGCTGACCGGCGCCGCGGGCATCGGCTGGACCGTGTACACGAAGCTGAACGGCAACATCACGCCCGACGAGGCGGCCGCCGCCGAACTGGCCCGGTACGAGAAGGAGCGCCCCACCTCGCTGGTGCGCGGCGCGCAGAACATCCTGCTGATCGGCTCGGACTCGCGGTCCGGCAAGGACAACGCGCGCTACGGGCGCGATCCGGGCACCGAGCGGTCGGACACCGCGATGCTGCTGCACCTGTCGGCGGGCCGGCGCAGCGCCACCGCCGTCTCCCTGCCCCGCGACCTGATGGTCGACGTGCCCGGCTGCCGCCGGCCGGACGGGTCCCGGTCCGCGCCGGCCTTCGCGCAGTTCAACTACGCCTTCGAGGTGGGTGGTTCGGCCTGCTCGATCCGGACCGTGGAGAAGCTGACGCACGTCCGGATCGACCATCACGTGGTCGTCGACTTCCACGGTTTCAAGGAGATGGTGGACGCGGTCGACGGCGTCGAGATGTGCCTGCGCGCGCCGGTCACCGACAAGGCGGCCCGGCTGCGGCTGCCCGCGGGCCGGGTGACGCTCAGCGGCGAGCAGGCGCTCGGTTACGTCCGGGCCCGCAAGTCGCTCGGGAACGGCAGCGACACGGACCGGATGGAGCGGCAGCAGCGGTTCCTCGGCGCGCTCGTCAACAAGGTGCAGAGCAATCGGGTCCTGCTGAATCCGGTGAAGCTGTATCCGGTGCTGAACGCGGCCACGTCCGCCCTCACCACCGACCCGGAGCTGGCGAATCTGCGCGGTTTGTACGAACTCGTGCGCGGGCTGCGCGACATCCCCACGGAACGGGTGCAATTTCTGACGGTGCCCCGCCGGTCGTGGGACCAGAACCCCAATCGCGACCAACTCGTGGAGCCGGCGGCACAGGAACTCTTCACCCGGCTGCGGACCGACGAGCCGGTCACCGTCACATGGAAGACCCGGCCCCGCACTCCGGGAGGAGCGCCGGGAGCAGAACCGGCATCAGAAAGCGGCACTCATTACGAAGACGCCATCCTATTCGGTCACGGTGCGCAGAGCGAGGGTGACCGGCCGCTACCAGGGCAGCCCGTCAGCAGCCCCATCGGCAACCCGTCCCCGACGCCGACGTATCGCGGAAATACCGCCGCCGAGGAACTCTGCGAGTAAAGCGAACGCCAAAGCAGCGGACTTGTGTTCGCGAATTCGGGCGGATTGCCCGCTTGTAGGGACGTGGGTCTCGTCACTGGCGTCGCTCAACCTCGAAGAGGCCGGATAGTGTGAACCGTCCGGTGACCCCGGCCGCGAGGCGTTCGACGGGTCGTACACCGGGAGACTGAGACCCGGGCGCCTTGAGGGGAAGGCGCCGCGTGCCCCGACGGAGGATTCGGACAACCGTGGACGCGCAAAACCGTGGGCGGGCGGACAACGTCGACCCCGCAGACCAGTGGGTGCTCAACCCGGCCACTGGCGAATACGAACTGCGACTGACTCATTCCGCTCCGCAGTCGACCGTTCCCGGGCCACGCAGAGCTGATCCCGGCAGACCGGGGACCACGCCCGACCGGGCACCGGCGCCCTCCCCTGCCCCCTCGGCGGGAGACATCCCACCCCCGCGCCGACGACGCGGGGCCCCGGAGGAGGCACCGTCGGGGCGACGAGGGCGGCGGCCCGCGAAGAAGAGGGGGAAGGGCAAGAGAGTCCTGATGTGGACCGGCGGCACGATGGCTTTCCTCCTGGTCGCCATCGGTTCGACCGGTTACTGGTACCTCAAGCACCTCGAAGGCAACGTCACCACGACCGACGTCGGCAGCGCGGCCAAGAACGGCTTCAGCAAGGACGAGGCCTTCAACATCCTCATCATCGGCACCGACAAACGCACCGGTGACGGCAACGACGGCTACGGTGACTCGGGGAGCGTCGGCCACGCCGACACCAACATCCTGCTGCACGTCTCCAAGGACCGGACCAACGCCACCGCGCTGAGCATCCCGCGGGACCTGGTCGTCGACATCCCGGACTGTCCGACGCAGCAGTCCGACGGTACCGAAGAGGTCATCCCCGGCACATCGAATCAACGTTTCAACGTCAGCCTCGGACAGGACGGACGTGACCCGGGCTGCACGATGCGGACCGTCGAGGCGGTCACCGGCATCCCGGTCGACCACTTCATGATGGCGGACTTCAACGCGGTCAAGACGCTCACCACGGCGGTCGGCGGAGTCGAGGTCTGTCTGGCGCACGACGTCGACGACCCGGACTCCAAGCTCAAACTGTCCGCAGGCAAGCACACCATTGAAGGTGAGCAGGCACTGGCCTTCGTCCGCACGCGGCACGCCTTCGGCAACGAGAGCGACCTGGACCGCATCAAGGCACAGCAGCAGTTCCTGAGTTCCCTGATGCGCAAGATGGCCTCCAGCGACACGTTGACCAGCCCGTCGAAGCTGTTGAAACTGGCCGAGGCGGCGACCAAGGCGCTGACCGTGGACACCGGCATCGGCAAGGTCAGCACCCTCAAGGATGTCGCCCTGGAGCTGAAGAAGGTACCGACGAAGAACATCACCTTCCTGACGGTTCCGGTGAAGGACAACCCGGCGGAAACCGTCGTCAAGAAGACGGTCGTTCTTGAGGAGTCACAGGCCCCGCAGGTCTTCTCCATGATCAAGCAGGACGTCTCTTTCACCGAGGTCGAGGCGAAGGAGAAGAAGGAGAAGGCTGCCATCGCCAACCGGCTCAAGGGCACCAAGGCCGACGCCTCCGAGGTGCGGGTGCGGGTCCTCAACGGCGGCGCCACCGACGGGGCCGCCCAGGCGACACTCAACTGGCTGCAGAACGACGCGGGCGTGACCAAGTCCGAGAACGGCGGCGACGCCTCCGCGGACGTGTCGAAGACGACCCTCGAGTACGACCCCGACCAGGCGGACCAGGCACGCAGGCTGGCCGACATCATGGGCCTGTCCGGCTCTCAGATGAAGCCGGGCGAGAGCGTGACCAACTCCCAGGGACTGCCGACGATGACCCTGACCCTGGGGCCGGACTACAAGGGTGCCGGCGTGAAGCTGAACGCTTCCTCCGCGAAGGCGGACGTACCGCAGTCCACCGCGGACAAGGTCGAGTGCGCGAGTTGAGTCTTTGAGGACAGCCTGATGGGCCTGTCGTGCGTCTTACCGGACGTACGGCAGGCCCGTTCGATGTGTGAGGGTGGGGACAGTGGGGACAATATGACGCACAACAGTGTGCGGGGGGACGCTCCGTCCGTGGAGACGGCGCCGCCGTCCGTACCGTCGCGTGAGCCCTCCCGGCGCAGCCGTGGCGGACGGCGGATGCTGCGCTGGTCGGCGGCCCTGCTGTCCGTACTGGTACTGGGCACCGCAGGTGCCGGTTACCTCTACTACCGGCACCTCAACGGCAACATCAAGAAGGACGAGCTGAGCCTCGGGGACATGAAGGACCGGCCGGCCAAGTCGCAGGCCAACGCCGCGGGTCAAACACCGTTGAACATCCTGGTGATCGGTTCCGACGCGCGGGACAACGCGGAGAACCAGGAACTCGGCGGCGCCAAGGAGACGTTCAACACCGCGCCGCGCGCGGACGTCCAGATGCTGGTCCACCTCTCGGCCGACCGCAGCGACATGTCCGTCGTCAGCATGCCGCGTGACACTCTGCTGCAGTTTCCCAAGTGCACGGACCCGGACGACGGCACGGTCTACCCGGCGACCACGTCCCTGCGGATGACCAACGACTCGCTGGGCCGCGGCGGCCCCGGCTGCACGGTGGCGACCTGGGAGAAGCTGACCGGCATCCACATCGATCACTTCGTCATGGTCGACTTCGCCGGGGTCGTGTCGATGGCTGACGCGATCGGCGGCGTACCGGTCTGCGTCAACGACAACATCTACTCGTACACCTCCGACGGTCACGGCTCGGGACTGAAGCTGGAGAAGGGGACGACGTACGTCCAGGGTGAACAGGCCCTGCAATGGCTGCGCACCCGGTACGGGTTCGAGGACAACACCGATATTGCGCGTGCCAAGGCGCAGCACCAGTACATGAACGCGATGGTCCGGCAACTGCGTGACAACGCCACGCTGAGCAGCCCGAACAAACTGCGCAAGCTCGCGGAGACGGCAACCGAGACGCTCACGGTGGACGAGGGCCTGGGCTCGGTGAAGGAACTGTACGACCTCAGCCTGGAGCTGAGGAAGGTTTCGCCGGAGCACATCACCATGACGACGATGCCCTGGGTCTACGCGTCGGACGGCAATCGGGTGCTGCCCAAACCGGGAGACTCCGAGCAGCTGTTCCGCCTCATCCGCGAGGACACGTCCCTGGAGGCGGACAGCGGTGACAAGGGCGAGGAACAGGACACCGGGTCACCGTCTCCCTCCGGCCCGGCCGCCGCCGACGGCGAGATTTCGGTGCTGGTGCAGAACGGCACCAGCACCGACACTGAGGCACCGGTCAGCGAACGAGCTTCAGCGATCGCCGAGTTGCTGGTCGGGAAGGGGTTCACCCAAGCGGCGACGGATCCCTCGGCCACACTCAGCGAGGACGAGACCCTCGTCCGCTACCCGAGTGCGGACCTGAAGGCGGACGCCGAGCGCGTCGCCGCAGCTGTGGGCATACCCGCGCGCTCGGTACAGCAGTCGACCGATGTGTCCGGGGTCACACTAGTGGTCGGTGCCGACTGGCGGAGCGGCACCAAGTACACCGCCCAGGACGACGACAGCGTCCCCGAGTCGGCCGACACGCTCAACGGCTCGGACACCTCGGCCTGTATGACGGTGAACCCTGACTACACCTGGTAGGTGCGACCACGGCCGATGATGCGTGCATCGGCCATTGTGGCGTCCCTTTCAGCCAGTCTCCTCGTGCAAGATCTAAAATCTGCCGAGATCATGTCAATCTCTTGGACGGCTCCGGGTCATTCGGCACACGCACCGGAACGCTCCAGGAGGACACGATGAAGTTCAGGACCAAGGCCGGCCGCGTCGCCGCGTCCCTGGGACTCATGCTGTCGACCATCGCCGGCTACTCGCTCGTCACCGCGCCCGCCGCGAGCGCCGCCACCTACGGCTGCGACGGTTCACAGATCGACAGCTGGAACAACGTCTACAACGGCACCACGTACGCCACGACCTACCTGTTCTGGGACGGCACCTACAACTGCGTCGCCGCCGTGAAGCGCGGCAGCTACTACGGCACGGCCTCGCGCATCCGCGTGGAGGGCTACACCGACGTGGACGGCTACGTCGGTCAGGACGACGGCACGTACCTCTACTACGCCAACTACAAGTTCTACGGCAAAAACCGCTGCATCGCGGTGGAGACGGACATGTGGAACTTCAGCGGCAACAACTTCATCCAAGACCACGTGCCGTACAGCGGCTACTTCCACTGCGGCTGACCCGACGATCCTGAGGAGGATGACATGAAGGGCCTCAAGTTCACCCTCACCCGCTGGCTGGCAAGCGCTGCCGTGCTGCTCGGCGTCGCCGTGGTCGGCCCCCTCGCCACCGCGCCTGCGGCGTCCGCCGCCTCGGGCTGCGCCGGGACCGTCGTCGACTCGGTGAAGCACTACGACTATCTGACCGGCGCCCATGTGGCGACGTCCTACCTCTACTGGGACGGTACGTACAACTGCGTCATAGCCAATAAGACCGGCTCGTACTACGGCGTGAGCACCCGGATGGCGCTCGTTCTGATGCGCTCGGACGCCCAGCAGGGCGACTCCGGGAACTTCTCCTACTACGCCGGCCCCGTCTCCCTGTACGGCAAGGGCTATTGCGTGGCCTGGGAGTTGGACATGTGGAACACCAACGGCGTGAACACGGTGCAGGACCGGGTCCCCGCCGGCGGCTACTTCCACTGCGGCTGACGCCCGCAACGGCCGGCCCGGACTCCCGGCACGGCGTATCCGATCCTCTGACAGGAGTTCACACGTGCGCATTTCCAGGCGACTCACCTCCGCGGCGGCACTGCTCGGCCTCACCACCGCGGGAATGGCCCTGACGGCCGGTACCGCCGAGGCGGCTTCCTACAACAGTGCCTGCGGATCGGGCTACAGCGTCATCGACTCCAAGGATGTGGGCGACGGCACCGCCTACCTCACATACAACGGCTCCACCGGCTACAACTGTGTCGTCACCGTCAGTGACACGCCGGGAACGCCCATGGTCCTGGACGCCCGGCTGCGGCTGCACCGGACTGACACCGTGTGGAAGGCCAGCGAGACGGACTACGGCACCTTCAGTTATTACGCCGGCCCCGTCTACGTCTACGCGGCGAGCTCCTGCATCGACTGGGGTGGCGCTGCGGCGTCGAACTACGTCCAGGTCGACTACGGCGTCCACTGCGGCTGATCAAACCGGACACCAGGCTTCGGCCTCAGGCCGTCCATCACTCCATCTTTGCCATGAGCACGTCACTTCGATTGGTCCAGTCGTCCGCGGACGAGATCAGTCTCGGTGATCCGCGAGGATCACCGCCCGCAGACCGCCTGACCCGACTGATGAAAGGGCACGCCATGAAGTTCCGGGGCAAAGTCGCCAGGTTCGCCGTTTCCACCGCCCTGCTGCTGTCGGGAGTCACCGGGCTGTCGCTGGCCACGGCGCCGGCGGCCAGCGCCGCCACTTACGGGTGCAACGGCTCCCAGATCGACAGCTGGAACAACGTCTACAACGGCACCACGTACGCCACGACCTACCTGTTCTGGGACGGCACCTACAACTGCGTCACGGCCGTGAAGAGAGGCTCGTACTACGGCGTCTCGTCACGGATCGCCGTCCAGGCCTGGACCGACGCGACCGGCTACGTCGGTGAGGACGACGGTTCCTACCTTTACTACGCGAACTACACGTTCTACGGCGCGAACCGCTGCATCGCTGTGGAGACCGACGTGTGGAACCTCAGCGGCAACAACATCATCCAGGACCACGTGCCGAGCAGCGGCTACTTCCACTGCGGCTGACAACCGCGCCTCGGGCCCGCCCGCAGCCCATGGGCGGGCCCGAGGCCTGCTCAGTGCGAACCGTCCATGACGGGCACCGCCGCCCGCCGCGACGGGATCACCCTGCGGGCCAGCGACTTCGGGCTGGTCAGAAAGTTCCAGCCCCAGGACATGTGCATGGTCGCGAGCGCCAGCGGGATCCGGAGCCGGGCCTTGAGAGGCAGCCCCTTCCCGGCGGGCAGCGACCCGGCGACGATCGCGGCCAGATAGCCGCCCGGGATCACGAAGTCCCACGGGATGAGCACCGCGCTCACCGCGATCCCGGCGGCTATCGCGCACACTGCGGTGGGCGGGGCGAGGTAGCGCAGGTTGATGGAGCCGGAGTGGTAGCGGGCCACGACGTGCCGCCAGCGGCCGTACTCCTTGTACTGCTTGACCAGTGCCTTCATGCTCGGCCGGGGCCGGTAGGAGACCCTCAGCTCGGGCGAGAACCAGATCAGGCCGCCGGCCTCGCGAATGCGGAGGTTCAGCTCCCAGTCCTGGGCACGGACGAACTCCTCGCTGCAGCCGCCCTGCCGCTCCGGCACCTCGCGGCGGAAGACGCCGAGGCAGACGGTCTCGGCCGGGGCGGCCGCTCCGCCGCTGTGGAAGGCCGCGCCGCCGACGCCGGTCTTCGAGTCATCGCGGCGGCCACCGCGTGCTCCCAGTCGGTCTCGCCCTCGGCGTGCATGATGCCGCCGACGTTCCGCGCGCCGGTCTCCTCCGGGAGCCGTACGGCCGTGGCGATGCAGCCGGGCGAGAGCGTGCCGTGGCCGTCGACGCGGACCACCACCGGGTGCCGGGACGCCTTGATCGCGGCGTTCGGCGCGGCGGGGGTGCGACCGGTCGGGTGTGGCACCCCATGGACGCGGGGGTCCTCACGGACCAGCTCGGCGGCGATCTCCTCGGTCCGGTCCGCATACGGACCGACGGCGGCGAGCACGACCTCCATCCCGCCGGGACACTCCCGGGCGCGGATGGCCTGCACGGCGCCGCGCAGATGACGTTCCTCGTTGCGGACGGGCATGATCACGGACACCGCGGGGAGCCGCACGTCGGACCGGGCGTTCAGCACGGCTCCCGTTACCGCGAACGGGGGACCCGGGTGCGCGCCGCGGGGGCCGCTGCCCCGGTCCGCAGATCGTATCGGCCTACGGTGCTCAGGATCACACGACCGGTACCCCACTCCGGCACACCGTTCCGGCACACCAGGGTCTGTCCTCGCGGAGGTGTCCCCTTGCCCACGCCGCCCCGCTCCCCCGCCCCCAGGGTCCCGGCCGCGCCGCCGCGGCACCGGCGGGCGCGTCCCGCCCGGCGCGCGTCCGCGCGGCGGCGCGGGCCGCGCTGGGCCGTGCGGATGTCGTCCGCGCTGTCGGTGGTGGTGCTGGCCTCGGCCGGGATCGGGCACGCGGTGCTGACCGGTCTGGACTCCGACCTCACCCGGGTCGACGCCTTCAAGGACATGAAGAACCGGCCGCGGGCCGGGCACGGCATGAACGTGCTGCTGGTCGGCACCGACGGCCGGGACCGGATCTCCGAGCAAGAGCGCCGCGCGTACCGGCTGGGCGGCGCGCCCTGCCACTGCACCGACACGATGATGATCGTGCACATCTCGGCGGACCGGGACCGGGCCAGCGTGGTCAGCCTGCCGCGCGACTCCTACGCCGTCACCCCGGCGCACACCGACCGCACCACCGGCGAGCGGCACAAGGGGCATCCGCTGAAGCTGAACGCGGCGTACGCGGAGGGCGGCCCGCAGCTGACCGTGCGGACCGTCGAGGCGATGACCAAGGTGAAGATCGACCACTACCTGGAGGTCGACTTCACCAGCTTCATGAAGACGGTCGACGTCCTCGGCGGCGTCCAGATCTGTACCGTCCAGCCGCTCAAGGACCGCTACACCGGCCTGGACCTGCCGGCCGGCACGCACACCCTGAAGGGCGGCCAGGCCCTCCAGTACGTCCGCTCCCGCCATCTGGACGGCGCGTCCGACCTGAGCAGGATGCAGCGCCAGCAGCGGTTCATGGCGGCCACCATCGACCGGGCCACCTCGTCGGGCATCCTGCTGAACCCGATGAAGTTCCGGGACGTGACGAAGGCGGTACTGGGTTCGGTCCGCGCCGACCGGGGCTTCGGCACCGACGAGCTGCTCGCCCTGGGCCGCGCGATGCGCGACTTCTCCCCGTCGTCGTCCGAGTTCACCACCGTCCCCGTGCAGGCGGAGGGGTACGCCGTGAAGGGCGTCGGCTCCACCCTGAAGTGGGACGACGCGGCGGCCGGGCAGCTGTTCGCGGCGCTGCGCGAGGACCAGCCGCTGGCCGCGCACCGGCCTGCCCCGAGGACCGGGGTGGTACGGGTCCCGGTCGATCCCCGGCAGATCCGGGTCCAGGTCGCCAACGGCACCCGCACCGCCGGGCTCGGCAAGCGCGTCGACAAGGCGCTGCGGGCCACCGGGTTCCGCACCACCGGCGCCCCGGTGAACGCACCGGCGCCGGACGTGGAACGTACCGTCGTCGCCTACGACCCGCGCTGGGACAACTCGGCGAAGTCGCTGGCCGCCGCGCTGCCCGGCAGTGAACTGCGGGCGGTCCCGGGGCAGGGCGGCACGCTGAAGGTGATCGCGGGCGCCGACTTCGAGGAGGTCCGCGAGGTGCGGCCGGAACAGCCCCCGCGACAGACGGGGGCCGTGGTCCGGGGCGACGAGGTGGTGTGCGGGAAGCGGACCTGAGACCGGCGGCTCAGTTGCCGGAGACGGTGACCTTCTCGTCGTTCTTCAGCTCGTCCACCAGCGTCTTGACCTTGGCGCTGTCCCACTGGAGATTGCCGTTCGAGGTGTTCCCCGCGATCGGCATGTTCATGGAGGTGCCGTCGCCGCCGCTGACGCCCTTCATCGCCCAGAACATGCTGGCCAGGTCGAACAGGCCCATGTCCTTGTCGACGACGAGCGAGTCCAGGCCGGCGCCCATGGTCGGGTAGAGCTTGAACGGGTTCAGCACGGTCGACGGGGTCGCCACCTGACTGGCCAGGGCGGACAGGAACTTCTGCTGGTTCTTGGTGCGGTCCAGGTCGGAGCCGGCCAGCGCGTACCGGGTGCGGACGAAGGCGAGGGCCTCCTCGCCGTTCAGGGTCTGCTCGCCCTTCTTGAAGTCCGCGCCGGACTTGGTGTCCTTGATGTCCTGCGGGATGTCGATGGTGACGCCGCCGACCGCGTCCACGATGTTGGCGAAGCCGCCGAAGCCGATCTCGACGTAGTGGTCGATGCGCAGGCCGGTGTTGTACTCGACGGTGCGCACCAGCAGCTCGGGGCCGTCCTCGGCGTAGGCGGCGTTCAGCTTCACGTGCCGGCCGGTGCCCTGGTAGGTCTTGCCGGACTCGGACCCCTTGTAGGTGGGGATCTCGACGTCCGAGTCCCGGGGCAGGGAGACCAGCGTGGAGCCGTTGTCGCCGGTGTGCAGGATCATCATCGAGTCGGTGCGCTTGCCCTCGGCGGAGCCGGTGTGCAGCTCCTTCTTCTCCGCGTCGGTCATGCCCGCGCGGCTGTCGGAGCCGACGATCAGGTAGTTGGTGCCCTCGCCCGCGTCCGGCCGGTCGATCACCTTGGACAGGTCGACGTCGCGGTTGAGCTTGGAGTCGGCCCAGAAGTACGTGCCGACGAACGTGACGACGAGCACGGTCGCCACGGTGATCGCCGTCCACTTGATCCGGCGGCCCCAGTTCGGCGCGGGGCGCCCCGGACCGCCGGGACCGGGGCCGGCCGGGCCCTGGCCGCCGGGGCTGCCGTAGACCTGGCCGGTGTTGTAGCCGCTGTCGTACCCGCCGTGCCCGCCGCCGTCGACGTACGTCGGCTGCTGCGGCACCCCGGCGCCGTACGGCGGCGCCCCCGGGCCGGGCGGCGGCGTCTGGCCGCGCCGGACCTGCCGCATCACGCGGGCGCTCTCGGGCTGCGCGCTCGCGCTGCCGCGTCCGTACCGGCCGCCGTTGTCGCCGGGCCTTCCCTCGGGCCAATCGCTCATGCGGACCAGTGTGCCGGTCTTGGCTGTGCCCTATACAAGGGTCGTCGGAAAATCAGGGCAGCGCTGTTGCCAAGCTGACACACATCACACCCGTGTCGCCCCCGCTTAAGGTGGAGGTCATGACAGACCAGGCACCACAGGCTCCGGCCGAGGACCCGGCGGCTCCGCAGATCCCGGGCAAGCCGACCTCGGCCTCCCGCACCACCCTGAGCCACATCATGACCCACAACGACACCAATCTGCTGGGCACGGTGCACGGCGGCGTGATCATGAAGCTGGTGGACGACGCGGCGGGCGCCGTCGCCGGACGCCACTCGGGCGGCCCCGCCGTCACCGCCTCCATGGACGAGATGGCGTTCCTCGAACCCGTCCGCGTCGGCGACCTGGTCCATGTGAAAGCACAGGTCAACTGGACCGGCCGGACGTCGATGGAGGTCGGGGTGCGGGTCCTGGCGGAGCGCTGGAACGAGTCGGCGCCGCCCACCCAGGTCGGCTCGGCCTACCTGGTCTTCGCCGCGGTGGACGCGGACGGCAAGCCGCGCGCGGTACCGCCGGTGCTGCCGGAGACCGAGCGCGACCGGCGCCGCCACCAGGAGGCCCAGATCCGCCGCACCCACCGGCTGGCCCGCCGCCGCGCGATCATGGAACTGCGGGAGCGGCGGGTGGCGGAGGGGTTCGCGGACTAGCGGACCGGCTGTACGGCTCAGCGGCCCTCCAGAACGGGGGTCGCGCCCTCCCCTACCGAGGGTCAGGCCCTCTCACCTCGAACCAGAGCAGCTTCCCCGCCCCGCGCCCGAGCAGCCCCTCCCCGAGCGTCCAACCGCCCCACGTCTCGGCGTACTCCTGTACGAGGTGCAGCCCGCGCCCGCCGCGCGCGCCGAGCGGTGCGGTTCCGATCCGGCCGCCGGACGGGGCGGCGAACGGCGCGGGCACGTACGGGTGGCTGTCCCACACCCCCACCCGCAGCCGCCCGTCCCCCAACGCGCTGAGCCGTAGCGAGCACGGCCCGCGCGTGTGCCGGTAGGCATTGGTCACCAGTTCGGACGTCAACAGCTCGACGTCGTCCAGCAGTTCGCGTTGCCCGTGTCCCGCGAGGGCGGCCCGTACGGTCACCCGTGCGACGCGTGCGGCTCTGGGGTCGTGCGGCAGGCGGAGGGCGTACGCCCAGGTGTCGGACGGGGATACGGTGCCCATGGAGACCTCCGGGGAGAAAGGGGATACGGCACGCCCGACGACCGTGCCGAGCGCGGTGGCAGTGCCTGGTGCGAGGTGCGCTTCCGGCTTGGGGGGCGGGGAAGTTGGGCGGTACGGGTATCACCGTAGAACCTCTTGGGAGATTCATCTCCCACATCAAGGAGATGTACCAGCTATTACCTCGTGTGGGTTACAAGTGCACCCGCACAGCGGTCCGAGGAGAGGTGTCGTGCCACCCGTCAGCAACCCCACCCTGCGCCAGCGGCGCCTGGGCACTGAACTGCGCAAATTGCGGGACCGCGCCGGGTTCACCGTCACGCAGGCCGCCTCTCACCTGGGCGTCAACCAGGGGCGGGTGAGCATGATCGAGACCGGACGCAGCCCTCTCAGCGCCGACCGTGTCCGGGCGATGGCTTCCGCCTACGACTGTGCCGACGATGTCCTGATCACCGCCTTGGCCGCGATGACCGGGCGTCGAATTCGTGGCTGGTGGGAGGAGTACCGCGAGCACCTGCCCGCGGCCCTGGTCGACCTGGCCGAACTGGAGCACCACGCCACCGCGCTGCGCGTAGCCCTCGCGATACACATTCCCGCACTCCTCCAGACCACCGACCACGCCCGCGCGCTGTTCCGCGCAGTGGTCCCGGCCATGCGGCAGTACGAGATCGAGCATCGCCTCACCCATCGCATCAAGCGCCAGGGCATCCTTCACCGGGACGCCCCGACTCCGTACTCGGCGATCATTCACGAGTCGGCTCTCCGCATGGGCTTCGGCGGCCCCGCCGTCGCGCGAGGCCAGCTCACCCATCTGCTGGAGATGAGCGAACTGCCGCACGTCACGCTGCGGGTCATTCCCTTCGGGGCGGAGCGCTACCCCAGCACGGGACAGTCCTTCGACTACGTCGAGGGGGCCGTACCCCAACTCGACACCGTGCAACTGGACACCCACCACGGGGGCTGCGGATTTCTTGACGCAGACGCGCAGTTGAGCAAGTACCGTGCCGTGCTGGATCACATGGAGTCCTGCGCCCTCGACCCCGCCGAATCGCGGGACGCCATCCAGAACCTCATCCGGGAGATGTGAGAGAGGCTGATCGTGAAAAACCTTCAATGGCGGAAGTCCACGTACAGCGGTGACAGTTCGAACTGCGTAGAGACAGCCAGTGTGCCGACCGCGATCCTGGTCCGCGACTCCAAAAAGCCCGCGCCCGCAATCCTCGCCTTCCCCCCTGCCGCCTGGGCCGCCTTCCTCTCGCACGCAATGAAGAAGAGCCATTGAGCAGAGTCTCGTACTGCCTGACTCCCCCGCTCTCCTACAGAAGGCCATCCGTGACAAGCTCCGGGAACGTCGACGCGTATCACGCCTTCCTGGCTGGGCAGCCACAGCCGAGTGACTACAACGCCGGGTGGGTGGAAGAACTTCGCTCGCACACCGGAGCCGGAAAACGAGTCCATCGGGTACACATTCTGTCGCGCCCGACGTATCCGCGTGCACCCTGCTGTCGTCGAAGATCGTGAACGTTGACATGGGCCAAACGGTTCGTTGCGCTGAAAACGGGATGAGCCTCACAGCGACGTTCGGAAGTTCCATCACCCCACACCGACTCCTCCAGTACGAATGAAAACCGGCGTGTGCCACTTCTCAGCACCTCGTTACGTCTCATACGGGCCGCAACAGCATCAGTCACATCGTCCGGGGTCCCTCGGAATTCTGCGATGGACGACAGCAGGGGGCAGCGGCGTATCCGGGTGCCTGGAGGAGACCGGGAATCACATCGGAGACGTAGACCCTGAAAATCTTTGTTTGTTGGTACAGGTCTCCGGTGGACTCCTGCAACCGGCGGAGGCCGCTTCGCTGGAGTCGTCTCCACTGCACATGGGCATCTGCGGACTGTCTGTTGGCAGCGATCAGGTCGGGGGCCTGGCCATCAGCGCCGCAGGCTCGACACCACGCTTTGATGTCCGCGTCTGACGGAGGAGTCTTGGCATTCTCGATCCGGGAGGACTTCGACTCCGACCAGCCGCACCTGACAGCCAGCTCCCGCCCGCTGATCCCCGCGTCCTTCCTGATCTCACGCAGACGCCCGGCCAGTTCCTCACGGGCCTTCTGAACGCGCGAGGAGGGGTTTGGGGACATGGAGCCGGCTTTCATCAAATTTCGTACAGGTGGTGCGGGATCGCTCGCTCCCAGACCGCTTCGAAGGCGGCGGAGCACAGTTTCACGGCTTCCGGGTCAACCGTGATCTCGTCCTCCACCACCACTCCATCACCTGAGAAGTGGTGCACTCGGAGCAGGGTGCCGTCGAAGAGCCAGAAGTCATTGCCCGGCAGAGCGATACTCGTAGCCCGCCGCCGCGGCAACCACGGCACTTCCTCGCCCGCCGTGACATTGGCGCGGGTGACGTAGTACTCCCAGCGGATGTAGTCCGACACCGGCTCGGAGACCACCCGGGCCCGGCGGATCGCCACGCCCCGGGCCACGGTGTCCGTGATCAACTGGTCGTAGGGGTGCCACCAGGACGCGCGGTCCTCCCAATCGATCCGCTCATCCCGCTTCCACGCCTCGAACCGATCGGTGGAGGCATATGAATCACGGAGTTCCAGGTGAACGGCGGATCGCTCGCACTGGCCAAGCAGCTCAGCGAAGCTGGGCACGCTCGACGGCATCACACGCCTCCCTGATCATCGGGATCATCCGGGCCGGAATCCTGACGACCGCCTCACTGTCTGGTACCGAACCGTTCGCCGGACTGCTTTTGGAACGTCCTGCGTATCTGTCCCTGGCCGTGGTGACCTGCTCGCCGCATCGTGGGAACGCGGCACCGGCCTGCCCAGTCGCGTAGTCGACGCGGCGAAGAAGCCCCGGCAGCCCCGGCCCCCGCAGCTGACGCTGCCCGGGCCGGCCGGGGCTCGTTTCCGTTGTCAGGTCCTCAGGGGAGGTTCCTGGCCATCACGATCCGCTGAACTTGGTTCGTGCCCTCGTAAATCTGGGTGATCTTCGCGTCCCGCATCATCCGCTCCACCGGGTAGTCACGGGTGTAGCCGTATCCGCCGAGCAGCTGCACCGCGTCCGTGGTGACCTCCATCGCCACGTCCGAGGCGAAGCACTTGGCTGCCGCGCCCTGGAAGGTGAGGTCACGGTCCCCGCGCTCGGACTTCGCGGCAGCCGCGTACGTCAGCTGGCGGGCCGCCTCGATCTTCATGGCCATGTCGGCGAGCATGAACTGGATGCCCTGGAAGTCGGCGATCGGCTTGCCGAACTGCTTGCGCTCCTGGACGTAGCCCTTGGCGTAGTCCAGGGCGCCCTGGGCGATGCCGAGGGCCTGGGCGGCGATGGTGATGCGGGTGTGGTCCAGGGTCTTCATGGCCGTGGCGAAGCCGGTGCCCTCCGCGCCGATCATGCGGTCGGCGGGGACGCGGACGTTGTCCAGGTAGACCTCGCGGGTCGGGGAGCCCTTGATGCCGAGCTTCTTCTCCGGGGCGCCGAAGGAGACGCCCGCGTCGGACTTCTCGACGACGAAGGCGGAGATGCCCTTGGAGCGCTTGGCCGGGTCGGTGACGGCCATGACCGTGTAGTACTCGGACTCGCCGGCGTTGGTGATCCAGCGCTTCACGCCGTTGAGCACCCAGTCGTCGCCGTCGCGGACCGCCTTCGTCTTCATACCGGCCGCGTCCGAGCCCGCGTCCGGCTCGGAGAGGCAGTACGAGAACATCGCGTCGCCCTTGGCCAGCGGGGACAGGTACTTCTTCTTCAGCTCCTCCGAGCCGGAGAGGATCACCGGGAGCGAGCCCAGCTTGTTCACCGCCGGGATCAGGGAGGAGGACGCGCAGACGCGGGCCACCTCCTCGATGACGATCACGGTGGCGAGCGCGTCGGCGCCCGCGCCGCCGTAGGTCTCCGGGACGTGCACCGCGTGCAGGTCGTTCGCGGTCAGGGCGGCCAGCGCCTCGCGCGGGAAGCGGGCCTCCTCGTCCACTGCGGCGGCGTGCGGCGCGATCTTCGCCTCGGCCAGGGCGCGGACGGCGTCGCGGAGCATGTCGTGCTCCTCCGACGGGCGGTACAGGTCGAAGTCAGCCGATCCGGCCAAGGTCTTCACGCTCCAGAACGATGCGGTCATGACGCTAACTACTGTTAAGTAACCCAGATTTTAGAACCGGGTCGGCGCGGGTGGGTAGGTGAGCTTGACGACAGCCGCAGGCTGCCCGTCCGAGGCGCGGACCATGCCCCCGGTTATGCTCGCTCCCGCACCGTCGCCGTACACCCCTGGAGCATCCATGGCCCTCAAGATCACCGTGATCGGTACCGGCTATCTCGGCGCGACGCACGCGGCGGCCATGGCCGAGCTGGGCTTCGAGGTGCTGGGTCTGGACGTGGTGCCGGAGAAGATCGAGATGCTGCGGCGCGGCGAGGTCCCGATGTACGAGCCGGGGCTGGAGGAACTGCTGCGCAAGCATGTCGCCGGGATCGACGGGTCCACCGGCCGACTGCGCTTCACCACCGACTTCGCGGAGGTCGCGGCCTTCGGCGACGTGCACTTCCTGTGCGTGAACACCCCGCAGAAGCACGGCGAGTATGCCTGCGACATGAGCTACGTGGATGCGGCGCTGGCCTCGCTCGCGCCGCATCTGCGCGAGTCCGCGCTGGTGGTCGGCAAGTCGACGGTGCCGGTCGGGTCGGCCGACCGGCTGGCCGCCTACCTGGTCGAGCACGCCCCGGCGGGCGGGGACGCCGAGCTGGCCTGGAACCCGGAGTTCCTGCGCGAGGGCTTCGCCGTCCAGGACACCCTGCACCCGGACCGGATCGTGGTCGGCGTGCGCGGCGAGCGGGCCGAGAAACTGCTGCGGGAGGTGTACGCCACGCCGGTCGGTGAGGGGACGCCGTTCGTGGTGACCGACTTCCCGACCGCCGAGCTGGTGAAGACGTCCGCGAACTCCTTCCTGGCCACGAAGATCTCCTTCATCAACGCGATGGCTGAGGTGTGCGAGGCCGCCGACGGCGACGTGGCCAAGCTGGCCGAGGCGATCGGCTACGACGACCGGATCGGGAAGAAGTTCCTGCGGGCCGGGATCGGGTTCGGCGGCGGGTGCCTGCCCAAGGACATCCGGGCGTTCATGGCCCGCGCCGGTGAACTGGGCGCCGACCAGGCGCTGACCTTCCTGCGCGAGATCGACTCCATCAACATGCGCCAGCGCGGCCGGATGGTCGAGCTGACCCGTCAGGCGCTGGGCGGCGGCCCGTTCCTCGGCAAGCGGGTCGCGGTCCTCGGCGCCACCTTCAAGCCGGACTCCGACGACGTACGGGACTCCCCCGCGCTCAACGTCGCCGGGCAGATCCACCTCCAGGGCGGCCAGGTCACGGTCTACGACCCCAAGGGCATGGCGAACGCCCGGCGGCTCTTCCCGACCCTCGGCTACGCCGAGTCGGCAACGGACGCGGTGCGCGGCGCGGACGTGGTGCTGCACCTGACGGAGTGGCGGGAGTTCCGCGAGCTGGACGCCGAGGCGCTCGGCGAGGTGGCGGGCGCCCGGGTGATCCTGGACGGGCGCAACGCCCTGGACCCGCAGGCGTGGCGGCGGGCCGGCTGGACGTACCGGGCGATGGGCCGGCCGACCGCGTAGTGAGGGATCCGGGGCGGGCGGGCGCGAGCGCGGCCGAGCGGTCGGCGGCGTCGACCGTCACCACCAGCGGCCCTTGGGTCAGCAGTTTCCCCAGCGGGATCACCGCGTGGCCCTCCGGTGCGCCCAGCGTGTCCGCGCCCGTCTCCACGTCGGTACTCTCCCTCTACCGGTAACGGACCTACTGGTTACGGACTACTGGTTACGGACTTCAAGGAGGAAGTCATGGCCGTCGCCGAACTGGGCGTCGTCGTCCTGGACTGCCCTGATCCGCCCGCCCTGGCCGGTTTCTACGCCGAGGTGCTCGGCGGGACCGTCGAGGACCAGGGCGAGTGGGTCGACCTGAAGCTGCCGGGCGGGCAGCAGCTGGCCTTCCAGGCCGCCCCCGGGTTCGTACCGCCGAAGTGGCCCGCGCCCGACCACTCGCAGCAGGTCCACCTCGACCTGGTCGTGCCCGACCTGGACGCGGCCGAGCAGGCCGTCCTCGCGCTGGGCGCGAAGCCGCTGGACGCGGCGGACCGCGCCCGGTCCTTCCGGGTTTACGCGGACCCGGCCGGGCACCCGTTCTGCCTCTGCGCGAACTGACCTGGGAGGTCGCCCGTATGGCACCCGTAGCTCGTTTCCGTTCCGTCGTCGTCGACTGTCCCGACCCCCTTGAGCTGGCCCGCTTCTACGCGGGGGTCGCGGGCGGCACTCCGGTGGCGGACGACCCCGACTGGGTGGTCCTCCAGGTGCCCGGTGGGCCCCGCGTCTCCTTCCAGCGGGCGCCGGACCTGACCCCTCCGGAGTGGCCGCGCTCGGACCGCAACGCCCAGCAGTTCCATCTCGACTTCGACGGCGGGGCGACGTGGGCGGAGATGGACGCCGCGCAGGAGAAGGTGCTGGCGCTGGGCGCCCGGGTGCTGGACGCGGAGGACCGGGAGAAGAAGGACTTCGTGGTGTACGCCGGCCCGGCGGGGCACCCGTTCTGCCTCTGCCGGCTCGAACACCTCTGAGGCGTACCGGCGTCAGCCGTCGAGGTCGGCGATGGTCGCCGTCGACGGCTGTCGCCGGGCCTGGAACGCGCGGGCGGTGAACGCCGCCCCGCGCAGCACCCGTTGGACGTTGCCCCAGGTCAGCAGTGCCACGTCGGCCTCGTCCCAGCCGCGTCGCAGCAGCTCGGCGACAAGCCGGGGGTAGCAGGAGGCGTCGCCCAGCTCCTGCGGGTGGGCGGTGCCGGTGTCGTACGTGCCGGACAGGCCGACGCCCCCGGGTCCGGCCACCTCGCGGACGTGGTCCAGATGGTCGGCGACGTCGCGGACGGTGGGGCCGGTCTGCTCGGCGGTCAGCGGCACCAGGCACAGGCCGCCGGCCGCGCCCAGCTCGGCCAGCAGGTCGTCGGGCAGGTTGGCGGGGTGCGGGCGCAGCGCGCGGGCGGCGGAGCGGGTGCACAGCGCGGGCGCCTTGGAGACGGCGAAGGTACGGCGGAAGGTCCCCGGGGAGGCGCCGGAGAGGTCGGCGACGACGCCGAGCCGGTTCATCTCGCGGACCACCTCCTCGCCGAACCGGGTCAGCCCCGTCCCGCCCGCCCAGGTGACGCCGGTCAGGGTGAGCACCCGCAGGCCGAGCAGGTGCAGCGAGCGCAGGATGCCGAGCGAGTTCCCGACGGCGGCGGCCCCGGCGGGACCGGGCAGCACGGCGACCCGGCCGCAGTTGCGGGCGTCGATGGCCTCCCCCGCGTCGTAGGCCAGGCGCAGCCCCTCGGGGTGCTCCCGGACGACCGTCTTGACCAGGTCGAGCTGCTCCATCGTGGCGCCGACGGCCCGGTCGCCGTCGATGGCCTCGGGCAGGTGCAGGGCGGCGAACAGCGCGCCGACCCGGCCCGCGCGCAGCCGGGGCACGTCGGTGTCGACGGCGCTCTCACCGATCTCCAGGTCGTACCAGGGCAGGTGCTTCAGCGCCCAGGGCAGCCCGCTGTACCCGTCGGCCACGGGATGCGCGGCCAGTACGGCGTGCGCCCGCTCCAGTGGTGCGTCGTCCGGGTCGGAGACGGGGGTGTAGGGCTCCGGGGCGAGGACTTCGGCCACTGCGGCGGGGAAGGACGCGGGCAGGTCGTCGAGCTCGCCGGCCTCGGTGCTCGGGTGCAGGTCGTCCTGGAGGTCTGCCATGGCGGGCTCCGTACGGTCGTCGTGCGATACCGACACCGTCGCACGGAGCGTGACGGGCTTCCTGGTGGGTGGGCCGTCAGGGGGTACGCCGGTCAGTGCCGGTGAGCGGTCCCGGGCCGCGCCGGTCACCTGGTCGGAGGCGTCCCGGCTGGACGACCGGATGTACCGGGGGTCGGGACGACCGGATGTACCGGGGTTCGGGACGACCGGATGTACCGGGGGGCGGGAAGACCGGATGTACCGGGGGGCGGGAAGACCGGATGTACCGGGGGGCGGGAAGACCGGCCGCACCGATCCCCCGCCCCCGCCCCGGCGCGCGGCGCCCCGTCAGCCGTCCAGGTCCGCCAGCGTCGCGTTGGACGGGCCGCGGGTGGCCTGCAGCGAGCGGGCCACGTCCTCCGCCGCGCCCAGTACCCGGACCGCGTTCTTCCAGGTCAGCTTGGCCAGGTCGGCCTTGGACCAGCCGCGGTCGAGCAGCTCCGCGATGAGGTTCGGGTAGCCGGCGACGTCGTCCAGGCCGTCCGGGGTGAACGGCGTGCCGTCGTAGTCGCCACCGATGCCGAGGTGGTCCACGCCGGCCACCTCGCGCATGTGGTCGAGGTGGTCGGCGACCGTGCCGACGGTGGCGACCGGGCGCGGCCGGCTCTGCTCGAAGACGCGGTGCACCTTCATCGCGTCCGGGCCGGAGTCCAGGGGGTGGAAGCCGTGCGCGCGCATGTTCGCGTCGGCCTCGGCGGTCCAGTCCACGGCGGCCTGGAGCACGAACTTCGGCACGAACGTCACCATCGCCACGCCGCCGTTGGCGGGCAGCCGCTCCAGCACGTCGTCGGGGATGTTGCGGGGGTGGTCGCAGACGGCCCGCGCGGAGGAGTGCGAGAAGATCACCGGCGCGGTCGAGGTGTCCAGCGCGTCCCGCATGGTCGTCGCCGCCACGTGCGAGAGGTCGACCAGCATGCCCTCGCGGTTCATCTCGCGCACGACCTCACGGCCGAACGCCGACAGCCCGCCGACGCCGGGCGCGTCGGTCGCGGAGTCCGCCCAGGCCACGTTGTCGTTGTGGGTGAGCGTCAGGTACCGCACGCCGAGCGCGTACAGCCCGCGCAGCGCGCCGAGGGAGTTCTCGATCGAGTGGCCGCCCTCCGCGCCCATCAGCGACGCGATCCGGCCCTCGGCCCGCGCGGCCGCCAGGTCGGCGGCGGTCAGCGCGGCCCGCAGTTCCCCCGGATGGCGGTCGATGAGCTGCGTCACGCAGTCGATCTGCTCCAGCGTCGCGGTGAGCGCGCCGGGCAGGTCGGAGCGGACGTACACCGACCAGTACTGCGCGCCGACCCCGCCGGCCCGCAGCCGGGCCAGGTCGGTGTGCAGGTGGGCGGACTGATCGGCGGCGATGTCCCGGGCGTCGAGGTCGTAGCGGACCTGCTCGCGCAGTGCCCAGGGCAGGTCGTTGTGGCCGTCGACGACGGGGAACTCGCGCAGCAGTTCCCGGGCTGTCTCCAGTGAGGTCATGGGGGCCTACTTCCCGAAACCGAAGGAAGCCGATCCCTGCACCTTGGTGCGCAGCCGCTTGCCCTTCTCGGTGGCCTGGTCGTTCAGCTCCTGCTGGAACTCCCGCATCCGGCCGAGCAGCTCCTCGTCGTGCGCGGCGAGGATGCGGGCGGCGAGCAGTCCGGCGTTGCGGGCGCCGCCGACCGAGACGGTGGCGACCGGCACCCCGGCGGGCATCTGCACGATGGACAGCAGCGAGTCCATGCCGTCGAGGTACTTCAGCGGCACGGGGACGCCGATGACCGGCAGCGGGGTGACGGAGGCGAGCATGCCGGGCAGGTGGGCGGCGCCGCCCGCGCCCGCGATGATCACCTTGAGCCCCCGGCCGGCGGCCTGCTCGCCGTACGCGATCATCTCGTGGGGCATCCGGTGCGCGGAGACGACGTCGACCTCGTGGGCGATCTCGAACTCGTCCAGGGCCTTGGCGGCGGCCTCCATGACGGGCCAGTCGGAGTCCGACCCCATGACGATGCCGACGACGGGGCTGGCGGCGGGGCTCATTCGGTGATCGTCCCTCTCAGGTAACCGGCAGCGTGCCGGGCGCGTTCCAGTACGTCGTCCAGGTCGTCGCCGTAGGTGTTGACGTGTCCCACCTTGCGGCCGGGCTTCACGTCCTTGCCGTACATGTGGATCTTCAGCTGGGGGTCGCGGGCCATGCAGTGCAGGTACGCGGAGTACATGTCCGGGTAGTCGCCGCCGAGGACGTTGACCATGACCGTCCAGGGCGCGCGCGGGCGCGGGTCGCCCAGCGGCAGGTCCAGGACGGCGCGGACGTGGTTGGCGAACTGGCTGGTGATCGCGCCGTCCATCGACCAGTGGCCGGAGTTGTGCGGGCGCATCGCCAGCTCGTTGACCAGGATGCGGCCGTCGCGGGTCTGGAACAGCTCGACGGCCAGGTGACCGACCACGCCGAGTTCCTTGGCGATGGACAGGGCCATCTCCTCGGCCCGCAGGGCCAGGTCCTCATCCAGGCCGGGCGCGGGCGCGATCACCGTGTCGCAGACGCCGCCCACCTGCCGCGATTCGACCACCGGGTAGGCGACGGCCTGGCCGTGCGGGGACCGTACGACGTTGGCGGCCAGCTCGCGGACGAAGTCGACCTTCTCCTCGGCGAGCACCGGCACCCCGGCGCGGAACGGCTCGGCGGCCTCCGCCGCCGAGTCCACCACCCACACGCCCTTGCCGTCGTATCCGCCGCGGACGGTCTTGAGGACGACCGGAAAACCTCCCCCGCCCTCGGCGGCGAACGCCGCCACGTCGGCCGGATCGCGCACGATCCGGTGCCGCGGGCAGGGCACGCCGATCTCCGTGAGCCTCGCCCGCATCACGCCCTTGTCCTGGGCGTGCACCAGCGCGTCCGGACCGGGGCGGACGGGGATGCCGTCCGCCTCCAGGGCCCGGAGGTGCTCGGTGGGCACGTGCTCGTGATCGAAGGTGATCACGTCACAGCCACGGGCGAACTCACGGAGCGTGTCCAGGTCGCGATGGTCGCCGACGACGACCTCGCTCACCACCTGGGCCGCGGAGTCCTGGGGAGTGTCACTGAGGAGCTTGAACCTGATGCCGAGCGGGATGCCCGCCTCGTGTGTCATACGAGCGAGCTGCCCCCCGCCGACCATGCCGACTACCGGGAACGTCACCCCCCTAGCGTATCGGCAGCCCGCGCGGAGGACGCTTCCCGGCCGTTTCAGCGGGTTTCAGCGGGCGGAACCCGGCTCCCCGGGGCCCGCTCCCGCCGTCCACAGGAAATTGACGCGGTCGGGTGGTTAGCATGGCCGGGTTGACGCGAACCGACCGAGCGGGGGCCTGCACGACCATGGGACATGGTTCCTCGGCGCCTCGAAAGGCGCCCCCCGGGGCCCGCGGCGCGCTGCGGCAGCGGCTCGAAGGCATGGTCCGGGAAGTGCTGAAGTTCGGCGCGGTCGGCGGCGCCGGGGTCCTGGTCAACCTGCTGGTCTTCAACCTGATGCGGCACACGACCGACCTCCAGGTGGTGCGGGCCAGCATCATCGCCACCGTCGTCTCCATCGTCTTCAACTACGTGGGCTTCCGGTACTTCACCTACCGGGACCGCGACAAGAGCGGCCGCACCAAGGAGATGTCGCTGTTCCTGCTGTTCAGCGCGATCGGCCTGGTGATCGAGAACGGCGTGCTCTACACGGCGACGTACGGCTTCGGCTGGGACAGCCCGCTGCAGAGCAACGTCTTCAAGTTCGTCGGCATCGGTGTGGCCACGCTGTTCCGCTTCTGGTCCTACCGCTCCTGGGTCTTCAAGGCGCTGCCCGCCCGGGACGCCGTCGCCCGTGCCGAATCGTTCCTGGAGCACGAGAGCCCGACGGCGGTCCCGGCGCCGGGCCGCTCCCGCTGAGCCCCGTCCCTCACCGGACCGTCCGGTCCGCCTCCGTCGGGTCCGTCTTCGGCGGCTGGGTGCGGGACAGGAAGAGTCCGAAGACCGGCGGGTTGGACTGGAGCAGCTCCAGCCGTCCGCCGTCCGCCTCGGCGAGGTCGCGGGCGACGGCCAGCCCGATGCCGGTGGAGTTGCGGCCGCTGATGGTGCGCTCGAAGATCCGCGCCCCCAGGTCGGCGGGGACGCCCGGCCCCTCGTCGGTGACCTCCACCACGGCCTGGTTGCCGGTGACCCGGGTGCGCAGCGCGACCGTGCCGCCGCCGTGCATCAGCGAGTTCTCGATCAGCGCGGCCAGCACCTGGGCGACCGCGCCCGGGGTGCCCACGGCCGTCAGGTGCCGCTTGCCGGACGAGACGATGGCCCGGCCCTCGCTGCGGTAGGCGGGGCGCCACTCGGCGATCTGCTGCTGGATGATGTCGTCCAGCTCGAAGGTGACGGCGGAGCCGCTGCGCGGGTCCCGGGAGTTGGTCAGCAGCCGCTCCACCACGTCGGTCAGCCGCTCCACCTGGGCCAGCGCGATGGTCGCCTCCTCCTTCACGATGTCCGGTTCGTCGGTGAGGGTGATCTCCTCCAGGCGCATCGACAGCGCGGTCAGCGGCGTACGCAGCTGATGGGAGGCGTCGGCGGCCAGCCGCCGCTCGGCGGTGAGCATCCGGGCGATGCGCTCGGCGGAGGAGTCCAGCACGTCGGCCACCCGGTCCAGCTCGGGGACGCCGTACCGCTTGTGCCGGGGGCGCGGGTCGCCGGAGCCGAGGCGCTCGGCGGTCTCGGCGAGGTCGGTGAGCGGGGAGGCCAGGCGGTTGGCCTGGCGGACGGCGAGCAGCACGGCGGCGACCACCGCGAGCAGCGCCACCAGGCCGATGATCAGCAGGGTCCGGCCGACCTCCCGGGTCACCGAGGAGCGCGGCTCCTGGACGACGACCGTCTCGCCCTCCTCGCCGGTGGCCTCGCCCCGGATGACCTCGCCGGACGGTTCGTCGCCGACCTCGATGGGCGGCTTGCCGGGGACCCGGATCACGGCGTAGCGGTCGCCCTCGACCTGCCGGCGCAGCACCTCCGCGTCGACGCTGCCGGTGCCCAGCAGCCGGCTGTCCACGATGCTGGCGAGCCGGGCCGCCTCCAGGTCCACCCGCTCCTGGGCGGTGGAGCTGATGGTCCGCGCCTCGACGATGACCAGGGAGACGCCGAAGACGGCGATCACGACGAGCACCACGGCGAGCGTGGACTGGATCAGTCGGCGGCGCATGTTCCCCTACGTACCCATGTTCCCCTGCGTACCCGCGGGTCAGTTCTTCTCGAACCGGAAGCCGACGCCGCGCACGGTGGCGATGTAGCGCGGGTTGGCCGCGTCGTCCCCCAGCTTCTTGCGCAGCCAGGAGATGTGCATGTCGAGGGTCTTGGTCGAGGACCACCAGGTGGTGTCCCAGACCTCGCGCATCAGCTGGTCGCGGGTGACGACCCGGCCGGCGTCGCGCACCAGCACCCGCAGCAGGTCGAACTCCTTCGCCGTGAGCTGGAGCTCCTCCTCGCCCATCCAGGCGCGGTGCGACTCCACGTCGATGCGCACGCCGTGGGTGGCGGGCGGCTGCGCGGGCTCGGTGGCGCCGCGCCGCAGCAGGGCCCGGACCCGGGCGAGCAGCTCGGCGAGGCGGAAGGGCTTGGTGACGTAGTCGTCGGCGCCCGCGTCGAGACCGACGACGGTGTCCACCTCGTCGGCGCGCGCGGTCAGGATGAGGATCGGCACCGAGTGGCCCTCGGAACGCAGCCGGCGGGCGACCTCCAGGCCGTCCATGCCGGGCAGGCCCAGGTCCAGCACGACCAGGTCCACACCGCCCTGCATCCCGGCGTCGAGCGCCGTGGGTCCGTCCTCACGCACCTCGACCTCGTACCCTTCCCGGCGCAGTGCGCGGGCCAGCGGCTCCGAGATGGACGCGTCGTCCTCGGCGAGCAGTACACGGGTCATGACCCGATGGTAGTCCGCCCGGGGCAACGTCCGAGGTGAGATCGGTGCGGGGCGCTCTTACCTCCGGACATGCCGGATACGCCCGGCCCCTCGCCAACGGCTGGAATGTAGTATTCCGGTTCCATCACTCCCTGTGATGCGCATCTCAAACCCTTCCATACCGGGCAGTACTTTGCCTTATGGTGGTTTAACGCCTGTAGCACCTCAGGGACCTTCGGCGGCTCTTGCAAGCTCTTGACGCATCTCGATGCTCTTGACGCCGAGGGTCTCTTTTGTGTGCGGGCCGGCCATCCGCCGGCCTCGAAAGGAATGACCTGTGGCCGGGCCTCGCAGCGCAGAGCCGCGCGCCGAGGCGTGGATCCCGGTGGTCGCCGTCCGCCGTCCCGTGATCCGGGGCGGAGAGCCCCGTAGGCGTGGGGCGGACGGGTTCCGACCGCCGGTGCCGGCCTGCCCCCACCGGGCGCGCATCGCCTCTGTGAGCGCGTCCCGACCAGCAAGGATCGACCATGGCGTCCAGCCTGACGAAGGACTCGGTCACCCCGGACACCCCCGGGTCCGAGAAGACCTTCTTCGGCCACCCGAGGGGTCTGGCCACCCTCTTCATGACCGAGATGTGGGAGCGGTTCTCCTACTACGGCATGAGGGCTCTGCTCCCGCTGTACCTCGTGGCCCCGGGCGGCCTGGGCATGAGCGCCGGCACCGCCACCGCGATCTACTCGGTGTACCTCTCGCTGGTGTACCTGCTCACGATGCCGGGCGGCTGGTTCGGCGACCGCGTGTGGGGTCCCCGCAAGACCGTCGCCATCGCCGGCGGCATCATCATGCTCGGCCACCTCACCCTGGCCCTGCCGTCCTCCGGCACGTTCTTCGCCGGTCTCGGCCTGGTCGCGATCGGCTCGGGTCTGCTGAAGGCCAACATCTCCACGATGGTCGGCCACCTCTACAAGGGCCCCGACGACCCGCGCCGGGACGGTGGCTTCACCGTCTTCTACATGGGCATCAACCTCGGCGCCTTCGTCGCGCCGCTGGTCATCGGCACCATCGGCGAGAACGTCAACTGGCACCTGGGCTTCGCGCTGGCCGCGGTCGGCATGGCGATCGGCGTCGCCCAGTTCCTGATCGGCAGCCGCCACCTCGACGCGCACTCCAGCGTCGTCCCCAAGCCGCTGTCGGCCGCCGAGAAGACCTCGACGTTGCGCAAGGCCGCGTTCTGGGCCGCGGTCGCGGTCGTCTTCTACGCGATCGTCGGCTTCTCCGGCCACTACACGCTGAACTGGATCCTGGTCCCGCTGACCCTGCTCGGCGTGATCATCCCGATCCTGGTGCTGACCCGCATAAAGCGCGACAAGTCCCTGGACCGGGCCGAGCAGTCGAAGATGTCCGCGTACATCTGGTTCTTCGTCGCCGCGGCCGTCTTCTGGATGATCTACGACCAGGGCGGCTCGACGCTGTCGATCTTCGCCGACTCCTCGGCCGAGAACAGCGTCCTGGGCTGGTCGTTCCCGGTCTCCTGGTACCAGTCGGTCAACCCGGTCATCATCATGGCGCTGGCCCCGGTCTTCGCCACGCTGTGGCTGGCGCTGGCCCGGCGCGGCAAGGAGCCCAGCACGATCGTGAAGTTCTCGTTCGGCCTGGTGCTGGTCGGCGCGTCCTTCTTCCTCTTCCTGGCCCCGCTGGCGATCGCGGACGGCGGCCACAAGGCGGCGGCGCTGTGGCTGGTCGCGATCTACTTCGTGCAGACCTGCGGTGAGCTGCTGCTCTCCCCGGTCGGCCTGTCGGTGACGACGAAGATGGCGCCGGTGAAGTACGCCTCGCAGATGATGGGCGTCTGGTTCCTGGCGGTCACCGCGGGCGACGCGACGACGGGGCTGCTCTCCATCGCCGGCGTGGACCTGAACAAGACCGGCATCGTCGCCGCGGAGGCCACGCTCGCCGTGGTCGCGGGCATCGCGGTGTGGATGTACCGCAAGCGCGTCAGGACGATGATGGGCGACGTCCACTGAGACCTGCCGGTCCGGCTTTTCGGAGGGTCATCGCGTCCGTCTCTTGGCGGGATGCGGTGGCCCTTCGGGGTTTTCCGCGGGGCGCTGGGCGGGCGGCGGGGGCGCTGGACGGCTGGGCGGGGGCGCTGGACGGTCGGCGGGCCGGCGGGCCGGGGCTGTGGGCTCGGGCCCCGGGGGCCGGACCCGGCCCCGGCCCCGGCCCCGGCCCAAGGGTGCGGCGGCACAGCGAGACCGAGAGACGGCTGTCGCGGGGCGCGCTTCGGGGTGGGCTTCCTGGGGGTGTCCCCGTTGGTCCGGGGCCCGGGGCCCGAGGCGCGGGGTCCGGGGGCGGGGGCCCGAGGCGCGGGGTCCGGGGGCGGGGGCCCGAGGCCCGAGGTCGGTGGTCCGGGGTCGATCGTCCGGGGTCGGGGGCCCGAGGCCCGAGGTCGATCGTCCGGGGTCGGGGGCCCCGGGCCGGGTCTGGGGCCCGGGGTCGGGGCCCGGGGTCGGGGCCCGGGGTCGGGGCCCGGGGTCGGGGCCCGGGTCTTGTGGGGCCACTTCCGCAGGCATCCCTGCGGACGGCTCTGCGGACCGCTCTACGGACGGGCTCACAGGGCTGCCCTGAGAGCGGGCGCCGGGGCGGCTCTGGGACGGCTCGCGGGGCTGCCCTGAGGACGGGCGCCGGGCGGTCTGCGGACGGCTCGCAGGCTGCCCCGTACGCGCGGGCACCGGAGCGACTCCGCGGACGGCTCACGGGGCTGCCCCGAGGGCAGGCCCCGGGGGCGGACGCGAGAGCAAGCCCCGTAGGCGACCGGCCTCCGGGAGAGCCGTCGTCGCGGGGCGAACCCCAGGAGAACCGCTGTGGCGGGGACGAACGCCAGGAGGACCATCGCGGCAGGACGGACCCCGCGAGAACCGTCGCGGCCGGGACAACCCCGGGAGCGGCCCCGCCGTACGGCTCGGGCTCGGTCGCTACGGGTCGCCATGGCGGCGAGCCTCCGGGACGGCGGCGGCGTTCCCCCGAAAAGACGGCACACCCGCACAGCCCCGCCCGCACAGACCGGCCTCGGACACCGCGGACCGCCGTATCGCCGTACCGGCGGATCTCCGCACGAGCCGTCTCCCTCGCGGCCGCGCGCCCCGAGGGCACCCCGCAGCCGACCTCCGGAGGACTACGCGGGTGCCGCCAGTTCCGCCCACACCGTCTTGCCCGCGACCCCCGGGGACCGTACGACCCCCCAGTCCAGGCACAGCCGCTGCACGATGAACATGCCGTGGCCGCCGGGGCGGCCGGCCCGGTGCGGGGTGCGGGGCGCCGGCTGGCCCGTGCCCCGGTCGGAGACTTCCAGCCGGATCACCTTGCGGTCGCAGCTGATCCACAGCTCGTCCGGCCCCTCGGCGTGCAGGCAGGCGTTGGTGACCAGTTCGGAGACGACCAGCAGGACGTCCTCCGCGGCGGCCCGCCGGTCGGCCGAGGCGGCCGGCAACCAGTTCCACGCGTACAACGCCTGGCGGGTGAAGTCGCGGGCGAGCGGTACGACACCGCTGGCGCCGTCGAAGCTCAGCCTGCGCGACTGGCGGCCGGTGGCCGCAGCCGTCGGCGCGCCCCCGCCCCCTTCGGACGCCCCGGTCACAGGCATGCCCCCCTCGGACGCCCCGGAGGCGCCGCTGGGCTCCGGACCGCGGTCGCCCGGCGAGTAGGGCCGGGTGGTGCTCATCAGCGCTTCACCTCACCGATTCACCAATTCATGATTCAACGTCGTACACAGTCAGATCGGCCGACCTGTTCAGGATGTCTCCTGCCCGACCGGACCGACAGAACACCCCTGTATTCGGCAGGAAACACAGGAAGGGGCGAAACCACCGGTCACAGGGGACGCGCGAGACGCCCCGCCGGTGACACGGAGCGGCTCAGCCGCTCTCGTCCGCCAGGGCCGTCCCCAGGGTGTCATGAACGGTGAAGACGGCGTCCGCACCGGTGATCTCGAAGACCCGCGCCACCACGGGCTGCATGCCGACCAGATGGACGCCACCCCCCGCGGCCTCCGCCTTCAGCCGCGCGCCGAGCAGGACGTTGAGTCCCGTGGAGTCGCAGAACTCCAGGCGCGAGCAATCGACGACAAGGCGACTGAAACCCTTGTCCAGGCAGTCGTCCAGTGGCTCACGCAACAGATCGGCGGTGTGGTGATCCAACTCACCCGCCGGAGTCACGACGGCACTGGGGCCTTCCTGCCGCACCTCCACCAGAAGCCGGCCAGACTGTGTGCTGCCGACCGTCCCGCGGTCCATGGCGTCTCTCTCTCCCGACGTCGTGGCTGCCTACTGACGCCCCCGAACACTACGCCTTCCCTACGGCCTTCAACACCCGAACATCCGCACAGAAACGGACATACCCGCACATAAAGCACTTGCGGAGGGCTTGGTAAAGCCGGTAGGGCTAGTAAGAACACAACAACGGACACGGCCGGCTTTGGAGGCGCCGCACACCGCAGTGCACGCAATTGGCTTCGGCAGCCGTATGCCGAGAACGATGGAGGACATCATGTCACCCCGGCTCGACGGATCGCGTACCCAGAAAGCGACGTCGACACCCCCTCCGGAACATCTGGATCCCATCGACCACTCCGAGCGGGCCGTCGAGCACGACGGCGCCCTCGCCGGGCTTCCGGACATCCCCGCGTACGACGAGGTCGCCCCGGCCGACGCCCGGGCTCTTTCCAAGACCCTTTTCGAGCGCCTGGAGTCGCTGGAGGAAGGCACGCACGAGTACGCGTACGTACGCAACACGCTCGTCGAGCTCAACCTCGCGCTGGTGAAGTTCGCCGCCTCCCGCTTCCGCTCGCGCAGCGAGCCGATGGAGGACATCATCCAGGTCGGCACGATCGGCCTGATCAAGGCGATCGACCGCTTCGAACTGTCGCGGGGGGTGGAATTCCCCACGTTCGCCATGCCGACCATCATCGGCGAGATCAAGCGGTTCTTCCGCGACACCTCCTGGTCCGTGCGCGTCCCGCGCCGCCTTCAGGAACTGCGCCTGGACCTGGCCAAGGCCGGTGACGAACTGGCCCAGCAGCTCGACCGCGCGCCGACGGTGGCCGAGCTGGCCGAGCGCCTCGGCATATCGAACGACGAGGTCGTCGAGGGCATGGCCGCCTCGAACGCGTACACGGCCGCCTCGCTGGACGCCCAGCCGGAGGAGGACGACGCGGAGGGCGCGCTCGCGGACCGGATCGGTTACGAGGACCACGGGCTCGAGGGGATCGAGTACGTCGAGTCGCTCAAGCCGCTGATCGCCGAGCTGCCGCCGCGCGACCGGAAGATCCTCTCCCTGCGCTTCGTCGCGGGCATGACCCAGTCGGAGATCGGCGAGGAACTGGGCATCTCCCAGATGCACGTCTCCCGGCTGCTCTCCCGCACCCTGGTGAAGCTGCGCAAGGGGCTGACGGTCGAGGAGTGAGGGCCGGCCGGCTGTGCTGCGAAGGGGCGGCTCCGGCCGCCCCTTCGGGCTGTCCCGTCACACCACGCGTACGCCCCTGCGCCAGACCTCGCTGACCAGTGGGACGCCCGGCCGGTAGGCCAAGTGCACATGGCTCGGGGCATCGAGCAGGATCAGGTCGGCGTACGCCCCCGGCGCGATGCGGCCGACGTCCGTGCGCCGCAGGGCCGCCGCGCCGCCCGCCGTGGCCGCCCAGAGGGCCTCGTCCGGCGTCATCCCCATGTCCCGTACCGCGAGCGCGACGCAGAACGGGACGGAGGACGTGAACGACGAGCCGGGGTTGCAGTCGGTGGAGAGCGCGACGGTCACTCCGGCGTCGAGCAGGCGCCGCGCGTCCGGCCAGGCGGCGCGGGTGGAGAACTCGGCGCCGGGCAGCAGCGTGGCGACCGTACGGCTGTGCGCGAGGGCGTCCACGTCGGCGTCGGTGAGGTGGGTGCAGTGGTCGGCGCTGGCCGCGTCGAGTTCGACGGCGAGCTGGACGCCGGGGCCGTGGGAGAGCTGGTTGGCGTGGATGCGGGGGTGCAGGCCCTTGGCCCGGCCCGCCGTGAGGATCGCGCGGGCCTGGTCGCCGTCGAAGGCGCCCTGTTCGCAGAAGACGTCGATCCAACGGGCGTACGGGGCGCAGGCGTCGAGCATCTCGCCGGTGACGAGGTCCACGTAGGCGGCCGGGTCGTCGGCGAGTTCGGGCGCGACGATGTGCGCGCCGAGGAAGGTGACCTCGTCGGTGTGGCGGGCGGCGACGGCGAGAGCGCGGGACTCGTCGGCGGTGGTCAGTCCGTACCCGGACTTGGTCTCGAAGGTGGTGGTGCCCTGGCGCAGGGCCTCTTCGAGGTAACGGATCAGGCCCGCCTCCAGTTCCGCGTCGCTCGCGGCGCGGGTGGCGGCGACGGTGGTGCGGATGCCGCCCGCGCGGTAGGGGCGGCCGGACATCCGGGCGTTGAACTCCTCGGTGCGGTCGCCCGCGAACAGCAGGTGCGAGTGGGAGTCCACGAAGCCCGGCAGGACCGCCCGGCCGCCCGCGTCGACCCGATTGTCAGTGGCGGGTGCTTTGCTTGATTCACCGGTCCACACGACCCGGTCGCCGTCGATGACGACAGCCGCGTCCCGGACCGGGCCGAGCGGGCTTCCGTCCCGGAGGGAGGGGTCGTTGGTGACCAGCGTGGCGATGTTGGTGATGACGGTACTGGTGCCGCCGGTGCCGGTGCTCGTGCCGGTGCTGGTGCCGATGTTGGTGCTCGTGCTGCTGTTCATGGCGTCCTTCGCGGTCGGCGGGGTCAGGCGCGCAGGGCCGCCACGGCCCGCGCGAGCGCGTCCGGCACGTCCGGTACGAGGGTGTGGGCCCCGTCGCGCACGACGTGCCGGCCGTCCACGACGGTGTGCCGCACGTCCGCCGCGGTCGCCGCGAATACGGCCGTCTCGGCGCCGAGCCTGGGCAGCGGCCCGGCCGTCCTGACCGAGTCCAGGGCGACGGTCGTCAGATCGGCGCGCAGGCCGGCCTCGATGGCGCCGGTGTCGTCCCAGCCGAGGGCCGTGTGCCCGTCGGCGGTGGCGGCGCGCAGCAGGGCGGTGACCGTCCAGTGGCCCCGGGTGCGGGTGCGCAGCCGCTCGTTCAGCTCCATCGCGCGCGCCTCGCCGAGCAGGTCGATGACGGCGTGGCTGTCGGAGCCGAGGGACAGCGGTGAGCCGGCCTGCTGGAGCGCGGTGGCGGGGCCGATGCCGTCCGCGAGGTCCCGTTCGGTGGTCGGGCACATGCAGGTGCCGGTGCCGCTGCCGCCGATCAGGGCGATGTCGTCGTCGGTCAGATGGGTGTTGTGCACACCGGTGGTGCGCGGCCCGAGCACCCCGTGGTCGGCGAGCAGCCGGGCCGGGCTGCACCCGTGCGCCTCCTGGCAGGCGTCGTTCTCGGCGGTCTGCTCGGAGAGGTGGACGTGCAGCGGGGCCCGCCGCTGTGCGGCCCACCCGGCCACGGTCGCCAACTGCTCGGCGGGCACGGCCCGTACCGAGTGCACGGCGGCCCCGATCCGCGCGTGATCCCGTTCCTTGAGAACTGAACAGCGTGCCGCCCAGTCCTCGGCCGTCCGGTCGGAGAAGCGGAGCTGGCGCGCGGTGGGCGGCCGGCCGAAGCCGGCGGAGAGATAGCAGGTGTCGAGGAGGGTGATCCGGACCCCGGCGTCGGCGGCCGCCTCGATCAGCGCCTCGCCCATGACGTTGGGGTCGGCGTAGGGGGTGCCGCCGGGGGCGTGGTGCACGTAGTGGAACTCGCCGACGGTGCTGACGCCGGCCAGCGCCATCTCGGCGTACACCGCCCGGGCCAGGGCGTAGTAGGTGTCCGGGGTGAGGCGGTCGGCGACCGAGTACATCACCTCGCGCCAGGTCCAGAAGGTGCCGGAGCCCACCTGGACGGTGCCGCGCAGGGCGCGGTGGAAGGCGTGGCTGTGCGCGTTGGCCAGTCCCGGCAGGGTCAGTCCGCGCAGGATCTCGGCGCCCGGCGGCGGGGTGTCGGTCTCGGTGCGGACCGCGCGGATGCGGCCGTCCGCCACGTCGACGGCCACGCCCGGTTCGACGTGGTCGCCGAGCCAGGCGTGTTCGAGCCAGTACGTGCGCTGGGGGTCGGTCACGGGCACGCGAGTCCTTCCAGTACGTCGGCGAGGGCGAGTACCCCGGCCGTGCAGTCGTCCTCGGTGGCGGACTCGGCCGGGGAGTGCGAGACGCCGGTGGGGTTGCGCACGAACAGCATGGCGGTCGGGACGCGTCCGGAGAGGATTCCGGCGTCGTGTCCGGCGCCGGTGCCCAGGACGGGGACGCGCAGGTCCGTCCCGGTGCCGAGGATGCGGGTCAGTTCGTCGCGCAGGGCGTGGTCGAACTCGACGACCGGGGTGAAGGACTCCCGGGCGACAGTGAGGTCGACGCCGTGTGCCTCGGCGTGCGCGCGGGCCGCCCGTTCGATGCCACCGACCACGGCGTCCAGGGTCTCCGGTTCCGCCGCGCGGGAGTCCAGCCAGCCGCGCACCAGGGAGGGCACGGCGTTGACGCCGTTCGGTTCGACGGCGACCTTGCCGAAGGTGGCCACCGCACCGGCGTGCTCGGCCTCCCGACGGGCGGCGAGCACGGTCTGGGCGTAGGGCAGCATCGGGTCGTGCCGGTCGGTGAGGCGGGTGGTGCCGGCGTGGTTGGCCTCGCCGCGGAAGTCGAACCGCCAGCGGCCGTGCGGCCAGATGGCGGAGGCGATGCCGACCGGGTCGCCGGACAGGTCCAGGGCGCGGCCCTGTTCGACGTGGAGTTCGACGAAGGCGCCGATGCGGTCGAGCCGTTCCGGGTCCGGGCCGATGGCGTCCGGGTCGTACCCGGCGGCCGCCATCGCCCTCGGGAGGGTCACCCCGTCGCCGTCGGTCAGGCGGCGGGCCTGCTCGGCGGTGAGGTGTCCGGCGGTCAGCCGGGAGCCGACGCAGGCCAGGCCGAAGCGGGCGCCCTCCTCGTCGCCGAAGTTGACGATGCCGAGCGGCTTGGCGAACCGCGCGCCCCGGTGTCGCAGTTCGTCCAGCGCGGCGAACGCGGAGACGACGCCGAGCGGGCCGTCGAAGGCGCCGCCGTCGGGGACGGAGTCCAGGTGGGAGCCGGTGACGACGGCGTCCCCGGCGGCCGGGTCACCGAGCCAGGCCCACTGGTTGCCGTTGCGGTCGGTCTCGTAGGCCAGCCCGCGGGTCTCGGCCTGCTCCCGGAACCAGGCCCGGCAGTCGGCGTCCGCGCCACTCCAGGCGAACCGGCGGTAGCCGCCGGTGGCGGAGCTGCGGCCGACCGGCGACAGCTCGGCCCACATGCTGTGGAAGCTCACGCGCCGCCGTCCTCGCGCGTGCCGCTCTCCGCGCGCGGGCCGCTCTCCTTGCGCCTGCCGCTCTCCTCGCGTGTGTCGCCGTCCTCACGCATGGGGACGCGGACGCCCTTGTCCGCGGCGACGGACTCCGCGATGTCGTACCCGGCGTCCACGTGCCGGATGACGCCCATGCCGGGGTCGTTGGTGAGGACCCGGCGGATCTTCTCGCCGGCGAGCGGGGTGCCGTCGGCGACCGTGACCTGCCCGGCGTGGATGGAGCGGCCCATGCCGACGCCGCCGCCGTGGTGGATGGAGACCCAGGAGGCGCCGGAGGCCACGTTGACCATGGCGTTGAGCAGCGGCCAGTCGGCGATCGCGTCGGAGCCGTCGAGCATCGCCTCGGTCTCCCGGTACGGGGAGGCGACGGAGCCGCAGTCGAGGTGGTCGCGGCCGATGACGACCGGTGCGGCCAGCTCACCGCTGGCGACCATGTCGTTGAACCGCTCACCGGCCTTGTCCCGCTCGCCGTAGCCGAGCCAGCAGATCCGGGCGGGCAGCCCCTGGAAGTGCACCCGCTCCCCCGCCATCTTGATCCAGCGGGCCAGCGACTCGTTCTCCGGGAACAGCTCCAGGATCGCCTTGTCGGTCTTGGCGATGTCGGCGGGGTCGCCGGAGAGGGCGGCCCAGCGGAAGGGGCCCTTGCCCTCGCAGAACAGGGGGCGGATGTAGGCGGGGACGAAGCCGGGGAAGGCGAAGGCCCGGTCGTATCCGGCGAGCCGGGCCTCGCCGCGGATCGAGTTGCCGTAGTCGAACACCTCGGCGCCGGCGTCCTGGAAGCCGACCATCGCCTCGACGTGCCGGGCCATGGACTCGCGGGCGCGGGTGGTGAAGCCCGCCGGGTCCTTGGCGGCGGCGTCCGCCATGTCCTCGAAGGCGATGCCGGTGGGCAGGTACGCGAGGGGGTCGTGGGCCGAGGTCTGGTCGGTGACGATGTCGATGGGCGCGCTCATGGCGAGGAGCCGCGGGACGACCTCGGCCGCGTTGCCGAGCAGGCCGATGGAGAGCGGGCGGCGGGCGTCACGGGCCTCGACGGCCAGGTGCAGGGCGTGTTCCAGGCTGTCGGCCCGCACGTCGAGGTAGCGGTGCTCGATGCGCCGGTCGATGGCCCGGGGGTCGCAGTCGACGCAGATCGCGACGCCGTCGTTCATGGTCACCGCGAGCGGCTGGGCGCCGCCCATGCCGCCGAGGCCGGCGGTCAGGGTGATGGTCCCGGCCAGCGTGGAGCCGAACTTCTTGGCGGCGACGGCGGCGAAGGTCTCGTAGGTGCCCTGGAGGATGCCCTGGGTGCCGATGTAGATCCAGGAACCGGCCGTCATCTGCCCGTACATGGTCAGACCGAGCGCCTCCAGGCGGCGGAACTCCTCCCAGGTGGCCCAGTCGCCGACCAGGTTGGAGTTGGCGATGAGGACGCGCGGGGCCCACTCGTGGGTCTGCATGACGCCGACCGGACGGCCGGACTGGACCAGCATCGTCTCGTCCTGCTTGAGGGTCTCCAGCGTGCGGACCATCGCGTCGAAGGAGCGCCAGTCGCGGGCCGCCTTGCCAGTGCCGCCGTAGACGACGAGCTTGTCGGGGTGCTCGGCGACCTCCGGGTCGAGGTTGTTCTGCAGCATCCGCAGGGCGGCCTCCTGCTGCCAGCCCAGAGCGCTCGGCTGCGTGCCGCGCGGGGCGCGGACGGGGCGGGGTCCTGACATGGATTGCCTCCTGGGGGCCGGTCTCCAGCACCTTCCGTTACTACTTCTATTCACATCTTCACTGCCTGAATAGAAGTAGTCAATACAGCTGGGACCACGTTCCGGGCCCGCGGATGTTTGGCTGGACCGTATGACCGATCACATGGGCGACGGGGACGGCGGCGGCGGGCGGCGGGCGGCGCGCCGGGACGCGGCGGTCCGGGCCGCCGTGGCACAGGGACTGCTCGGACCCGGCACCCCCGTGGTGGCGCTGCTGGACGTCATCGGCATCCAGGAGTCGGCGGCGGCGCTGCGCGCGGCGTTCGCGGCGGTGACCGCGCCCGGCACGCCGGTGCTGCACGCCTTCGCGGTGAAGGCGTGTCCGCTGGTGCCGGTGCTGGCGCTGCTGCGGGACGAGGGCCTCGGCGCGGAGGTGGCGAGCCCCGGGGAACTGGCGCTGGCGCGGGCGGCGGCGATGCCGGCGCGGCGTACGGTGCTGGACTCGCCGGCCAAGACGGTGGCGGAACTGCGCGAGGCGCTGGCGCTGGGGGTGGCCGTCAACGCGGACAATCCGCAGGAGTTGGACCGCGTCGACGGCCTGCTCCGGTCGGCGCGGACCTCCTCGCCCCTGGGCATCCGGGTCAACCCCCAGGTGGGCGGCGGTTCCATCGAGGCGCTCGCCACGGCGACGGCGACCTCGAAGTTCGGCGTGGCGCTGCGCGACGAGGGGGCGCGGGAGTGGGTGGTACGGGCGTTTCTGGACCGGCCGTGGCTGACCCGGCTGCATGTGCACACCGGGTCGCAGGGCATCGCGCCGGCCCGGATGGCCGAGGGGGTGGCGGCCGTGCACGCGCTGGCCGAGGAGATCAACGCGCGCGGCGGGCGACGGCAGGTCGACACCGTCGACATCGGCGGTGGTCTGCCGGTGAACTTCGCCGCGGAGGCGACGACGCCGACCTACGGGGAGTACGCGCGGGCGCTGCGGGCGGCGGTGCCGGGGCTGTTCGACGGGCGGTACGGGCTGGTGACGGAGTTCGGGCGGTCATTGCTGGCCAAGCACGGGACGGTGGTGGCGCGGGTCGAGTACACCAAGAGCGCCGGGGGCCGGCCGGTCGCCGTGACGCACGCGGGGGTGCAGGTGGCGACGCGGACGGTGTACGCGCCGGACGCGTGGCCGCTGCGGATCGCCGCGTACGACGGGGCGGGCCACCCCAAGGAGGGCCCGCCGGTGGTGCAGGACGTGGCCGGGCCGGCCTGTTTCGCGGGGGACCTGCTGGCGACCGGGCGGGCGTTGCCGCGCCTCGACCAGGGGGACTACGCGGCGGCGCTGGACACGGGGGCGTACTACTTCGCCCATCACTACGCGTACAACTCGCTGGCGCGACCGGGGGTGTTCGGCTTCGCACCCACGCCGGACGACGCCGGCACGCGCTTCGCGGTGGTCCGCGAGGCGCAGTCGGTGCGGGAGATCGCGACGGAGGCGGGCGGCACCCACCCGGACACCCTCACCGCCATGACACCGCCGAGGTGACGCCCTCGGGGGCGCGGGGAGGGGAGGGGGCGGGGAACTGCGCGACCAGCCACGACACACCCGCACCCGAACACGCACCGGTCACCCGAAAACGCACCGGTCACCGGTCACCGGTACTACCGCCGTCCCGCACCGGCGTCAGACCAAAGCGGCCGTCTTCCGCCGCGCACCGCCCGGCGCCGCGTCCCCCGCCGCCACTCCGGTCCCCCGGTACCCCTTGACCGCCTTGCCCGCGGGGCACCCCGCCCCGCGGCCGAGCCAGTCCACCCGAACCCACAGCAACGCGTCCCCGTCCCGCTCCCGGCGGCCGAGCCACGCCGCCTTCAGCCGCAGCCCCGCCCCGCAGCCGGCCAGCAGCATCCCACCCGCCGCCGGGACGGCGAACGCGCTGCCCAGCGCGGCGAGGAAGGCGAGCAGCAGCCACCAGCGGTGCCCGCGGCGCCAGTTGCGGCTGGTCACCGCCCGGTCCTGGAGGACGTCGTGCTTCCCGGCCCGGGCCGCCGCCCCCGCCAGCCGGGTGTACCGCTTGCGGCGGACGTACGCCACCACCACCGCCGCGACGATGAAGAGCGCCGCTCCCGCCAGGACTCCGATCCGGCGTCCGGTCACGCCCGGCACCAGCACCCCGATGCCCGCCGCGATCGCGCCGAGCCACCACATGGGCGCCGCGCCCGCCCGTACGACGACGGCCACCCGGGCCAGCCCCTGTCCTCCGCGCGCCACGTCTGCCTCCCGTCACTGCTGCCTGGGGTCGAAAGGTTCTGCGAGGACGGCAGGTTAACGACGCAAAGTGAGACGAGTCTGAGAACTCCCGGTGCGCCGGGCCTACTCCACGAACAGCCCGCGGGCCGCCGCGTGGGCGTCGAACTCCTCCAAGCGCGCCTGGGCATCGGGCAGGTCGTCGCACATGGCCTCCAGCAGCACCCGGCCGAGCAGCATCGGCGCACAGGCGGTGTCGAAGGCGAGCCCGGTGCCGACGGCGGCGGGCAGCAGCAGGTCGGAGACCTTGGCGACGGGCGCGAAGGCGGAGTCGGCGACGGTGACGACGGTCAGCCCGGCCTCCTTGGCATACCCGAGGGCGTCGACGACCTCGCGCGGGTGGCGCGGCAGCGCGAAGCAGAGCAGCGCGCTCGCCCCGGCGCGCACGGCGCCGTCGATCCGGTCCCGGACCATCGTGCCGCCCTCACCGAGCAGCCGGACGTCGGGGTGGACCTTGGCGGCGAAGTAGGCGAACCCCTGCGCCTGGGCGGTGGCGGCCCGCAGCCCGAGGACCAGCAGCGGACGGCTGGCCGCGAGCAGGTTCCCGGCACGCCGCACGGGCCGGGGGTCGGCCAGCACCTCGGCGAGGTGGCGCAGGTTCTCGATCTCGGCCTCGACCGCCTGCTGGTACTCGTTGACCGCGCCGGTCTCCGCCACCGGCTCGGCGGGCGCGACCTCGCGCAGATGGCGGCGCAGGTCGGGGTAGCCGTCGAAGCCCAGGGCGACGGCGAAGCGGGTCACGGAGGGCTGGCTGACCCCGGCGAGTTCGGCCAGTTCGACGCTGGACAGGAACGGCACGTCGGCGGCCCGCCGCACCATGCTGTGCGCGATGCGCCGCTGGGTCGGGGTCAGCCGGTGCCCCTCGAACAGCGCCTGCAACCGCGCGGCCGGGCTGTCGATCACGCCCGTGTCGCGGTCACCCGTGACGTGCTCACCCATGACGTGTCCCCTCCAGAAGTCCGTCCCGGGAGGTTACCGGGCCCGTCACACCTGCCGTTACCCCGATTTCACCCGGGGCCATTGACAACTTATTCAGCCATCCTATTCAGTCAGTCCCATCCCTGCATAAGCCAATACAGACAGTCGGGACCTCCCATGACCCAGTTCGTCGAGCTGCGCTCGATCGACGTCGTCCCGGACGACGAACGGCACGGCAGCGCCTTCTCCCAGTTCACCCTGTGGCTCGGTGCCAACCTCCACATCACGGCGGTCGTCACGGGCGCCCTCGCGGTCGTCTTCGGCGGCGACGTCGTCTGGTCGCTGGCCGGTCTGGTGCTGGGCAACCTGCTCGGCGGCGCGGTCATGGCGCTGCACTCCGCGCAGGGCCCGAAGCTGGGGCTGCCGCAGATGATCCAGTCCCGGGCCCAGTTCGGGGTGCGCGGCGCGGTCGTGCCGCTGCTGCTCGTGGTGGTGATGTACGTCGGCTTCTTCGCCAGCGGCACGGTGCTGGCCGGGCAGGCGGTCGGCGCGCTGACGCACACCGACGACACCACCGGCATCATCGCCTTCGCGCTGGTCACCGGGGTCATGGCGGCCGTCGGCTACCGGGTCATCCACGCCCTGGGCCGCATCGCGAGCGTCGTCTGCGCCGTCGCCTTCGTCTACCTGGGCGTCCGGCTGCTGCAACGCGCCGACCTGGGCGCCCTGCTCGGTGACGCGCACTTCTCGGCGCCGATGTTCCTGCTGGCGATGTCCCTGTCGGCCTCCTGGCAGCTGGCCTTCGGCCCGTACGTGGCGGACTACTCCCGCTATCTGCCGCGTGCCACGTCCACCCGGGCGACGTTCTGGTGGACGCTGTCGGGCTCGGCGCTCGGTTCGCAGTGGTCGATGACGTTCGGGGTGCTGGCGGCGGCGACGGCGGGCGGGGCGTTCCTGGACAGCCAGGTGGGATACGTGGTCGGACTCGGCGGCACCGGTCTGGTGGCCTCGTTCCTCTACTTCGTGATCGCGCTCGGCAAGCTGACCGTCAACGTCCTGAACACCTACGGCGGCTTCATGTCGCTGGTCACCGGCGTCACCGGCTTCCGCGAGCGGCAGGTGCTCAGCCGGCGCGGGCGGACGGCGTACATCGCGTTGATCATGGTGGCCGGCACGGTGGTCGCGCTGGCCGGCAAGGACAGCTTCCTGACCTCGTTCAAGGACTTCCTGCTCTTCCTGCTGACCTTCTTCACCCCGTGGTCGGCGATCAACCTGGTCGACTACTACCTGATCTCCAAGGAGCGTTACGACATCCCGGCCCTCTTCGACGCGAGCGGCCGGTACGGGGCCTGGCGCTGGGACGCGCTCGGGGTGTACGCGGTGGGCCTGCTGGCGCAGCTGCCGTTCCTGGCGACGGGCTTCTACACCGGCCCGCTGGTCGCGCCGCTGGGCGGGGCGGACGTGTCGTGGATCGTGGGGCTGGCGGTGCCCGCGGCGCTGTACTGGCTGCTGGCCCGGCGCACCCCTGCCCCCGGCGCCCCCACCGCGAAGACGGGGGTTACCCCCAGTGCCACGGGCACCCCCGCTCCGTAGCGTGAACGGCATGACGGGAATGGACGCGCGCGACGCCGACCTGAAGAAGGAACTCGACGCGACCCTGCGGGCCCGCAGGGAACTGGGCGAGGACTACGACTCCGCGCTGGTGGAGTCGTTCCTGGAGAAGGTGGACCAGCGGATCGACGGCGCGGTCGAGCGCCGGGTGCGGCGGCAGTTCGCCGAGCAGCAGATGGTGTCGGCCCGGGACTCCCGGGCCCCGAGGGTCACCGACTCCTGGGGCGAGCGTTTCGGCTTCGGCGTCGTCTCGCTGGTCCTGGCCGTCCCGCTGTCCGCGATCGGCGGGGGCGTCGCCGACCTGCCGGGGCTGCTGGTCGCCTGGGCCGGCATCGTCGGGGTGAATGTCGCCCAGGCCGCCCGGACCAACCCGGGGCTGTTCCGCGGCCGCCGTGACGACGACTGACCAGAACCTCTGGGGAAAGATCATGCGCGGGGACCGCCGCACCCCCGTTGCCGGGGGGCGGGACGACGGCGGTCCCCGCGAGGGACGCGGTGCCGGGTCAGGGACCGGGCGGTGCGCGTCCTGGCGTCCATGGAGGTCCGGGAGCCGCTCCGGAGGTCCTTGGCGCCGTTCGGTGCCGGCCGGGACGGGGAGCCGCTCCCGTTCCCGCCGACACCCCTAATGTGCCGCACCTGTGTTAAGCGTGTGCTGCGTCAACGTGACGCCCTCGTACCAGTTGGCGAAGGTTGGAAAACCCGAGGTCCACCGCGAGTTCGCCGTCGCCGCCCGCCGTTCACCGCACGTTTTCCGCCGCTTCGCCGTACCGGCCGGGACGGCCCGCTACTTCGCCGTACCGGCCAGGAAGCCCGGCTACTTCCCCGCTACCGGCCAGGAAGCCCGGCTACTTCGCCGTACCGGCCAGGAAGGCCAGCAGGTCCTGCCGGCTCACCACCCCGGTCGGCCGGCCCTCGACCAGGACGATCGCCGCGTCGGCCGCGCCGAGCACGCTCATCAGGTCGGCGACCGGCTCCCCGGAGCCGACCTGCGGCAGCGGCGCCGACATGTGCCGCTCCAGCGGGTCCTCCAGCGAGGCCCGTTGGGCGAACAGCGCGTTCAGCAGCTCCCGTTCCACCACCGAGCCGACCACCTCGGCGGCCATCACGTCCGGATGTCCCGCGCCGGGCTTGACGATCGGCATCTGTGAGACGCCGTACTCGCGCAGCACCTCGATGGCCTCGCCGACCGTCTCCTCGGGGTGCATGTGGACGAGGGAGGGGATGGACCCGCCCTCCTTGTGGTTCAGCACGTCCCCGACCCGGGCGCTCGGGCCGGAGTCCTCCAGGAAGCCGTAGTCGGCCATCCACTCGTCGTTGAAGATCTTCGACAGGTAGCCGCGTCCGCTGTCCGGCAGCAGCACGACGACCACGTCGTCCTCGGTCAGCCGTTCGGCCACGCGCAGCGCGGCGACCACCGCCATGCCGCAGGAGCCGCCCACCAGCAGGCCCTCCTCCTTGGCCAGGCGCCGGGTCATCTGGAAGGAGTCCTTGTCGGAGACGGCGACGATCTCGTCGGCCACCTCGCGGTCGTAGGCGGTCGGCCAGAAGTCCTCGCCGACGCCCTCGACCAGGTACGGGCGGCCCGAGCCGCCGGAGTAGACCGAGCCCTCGGGGTCGGCGCCGATGACCTTCACCCGGCCGTCGCTGGCGTCCTTGAGGTAGCGGCCGGTGCCGGAGATGGTGCCGCCGGTGCCGACGCCGGTCACGAAGTGGGTGATCCGCCCCTCGGTCTGCTTCCACAGCTCGGGTCCGGTCGAGTGGTAGTGGGAGAGCGGGTTGTGCGGGTTGGAGTACTGGTCGGGCTTCCAGGCGCCGGGCGTCTCACGGACCAGCCGGTCGGAGACGTTGTAGTAGGAGTCCGGGTGCTCCGGGTCCACGGCGGTGGGGCAGACGACCACCTCGGCGCCGTACGCGCGCAGCACATTGATCTTGTCCGTCGAGACCTTGTCCGGGCAGACGAAGACGCACTTGTAGCCCTTCTGCTGGGCCACGATGGCGAGTCCCACGCCGGTGTTGCCGCTGGTCGGCTCGACGATGGTGCCGCCGGGCCGCAGTTCGCCGCTCTGTTCGGCGGCCTCGATCATGCGCAGGGCGATGCGGTCCTTCACCGAGCCGCCCGGATTGAAGTACTCCACCTTGGCCAGGACGGTGGCCCTGATGCCCTTGGTCACGCTGTTGAGCCGCACCAGCGGGGTGTTGCCGACGAGGCTGATCATCGAGTCGTGAAATTGCACCGTTGTCTCCGGATGCCGCGAAAAGTCTGGTGGTGATGGTTGTGCCGGTCAGCCTATGGCCTGAGGCGCCTTTGGAACGGTCGTTCACTCCCCGTTGAGATTGGGCGACGGTCCGTACAGGGCAAGTAGTGGATGTACGGCTCGTGAGGAGGTGGCGGCGACGCATGACGAGCATGTCGAGGGCGAGGGTGGCCCGGCGGATCGCGGCCGGCGCGGCATACGGCGGCGGCGGCATCGGACTGGCCGGCGCGGCGGCGCTCGGTCTGCTGCTGGCGGAGGTGCAGCTGGCCAGGCGACGAGTGGGCATCGGTACGCCCACCCGGGTACCGAACGCGGAGGGACTGTACGGCGCGGCCTTCCCGGCGTCCGGCGCGCCACCGCTGCGGCTGGTGATGCTGGGCGACTCCACGGCGGCCGGGCAGGGCGTGCACCGGGCCGGGCAGACGCCGGGCGCGCTGCTGGCGTCGGGTCTCGCGGCGGTCGCCGAGCATCCGGTGGAGCTGCGTTCGGCCGCGCTGCCGGGGGCCCGCTCGGACGACCTGGACCGGCAGGTGGCGCTGGTGCTGGCCGATCCGGTGCGGCTGCCGGACGTCTGCGTGATCATGATCGGCGCCAATGACGTGACGCACCGGATGCCGGCCACCCGTTCGGTGCGCCATCTGGCGGGGGCGGTCCGGCGGCTGCGCACGGCCGGCGCCGAGGTGGTGGTCGGAACCTGTCCCGACCTGGGCACCATCGAGCCGGTCCGGCAGCCGCTGCGCTGGCTGGCCCGGCGGACCTCGCGGCAGCTGGCGGCGGCGCAGACCATCGGGGTGGTGGAGCAGGGCGGGCGCACGGTGTCGCTGGGCGACCTGCTGGGCCCGGAGTTCGCGCGCAATCCGCGGGAGATGTTCGGCCCCGACAACTACCACCCGTCCGCGGACGGCTACGCCACCGCCGCGATGGCGGTGCTGCCGACGGTGTGCGCGGCGCTCGGGCTGTGGCCGGCCGAGGAGGAGCGTCCCGACGCCCTGCGGCGCGAGGGTTTCCTGCCGGTGGCGCGGGCGGCGGCGGAGGCCGCCGACGAGGCGGGCACGGAGGTCGCGGCGGCGATGCCGGCCGGGCCGCGCGGGCCGTGGGCGCTGCTCAAGCGGCGCCGGCGGCGGCGGGTGTCGGAGGCGGAGCCGGAGCACACGGCCCAGCCGTCCTGACGGCTTCCCCCGGGCCCTGCCCGACTCCCGCCCAACCCCTACCAAAAAAAGCAAGCGCTTAGTAAATTGCGGTCAGGGTCACACCGCCGTACCCGTGACCTGACCCTTACGTGCGGGTAACTTCCCCCTCAGTCCTGCTCAGTCCTGCTCAGTCCAGTCCACCCGCACGTCGACGCCTCTGGAGCCGTGATGCCCGAAGCCGTGATCGTCTCTGCCGCCCGCTCCCCCATCGGCCGCGCCGGCAAGGGCTCCCTCAAGGAGCTGCGCCCCGACGACCTGGCCGCCACGATCGTCCAGGCCGCCCTCGCCAAGGTCCCCGAGCTGGACCCGGGGGACATCGACGACCTGATGCTCGGCTGCGGCCTGCCCGGCGGCGAGCAGGGCCACAACCTGGGCCGGATCGTCGCCGTGCAGATGGGCATGGACCACCTGCCGGGCTGCACCGTCACCCGGTACTGCTCCTCCTCCCTCCAGACCAGCCGCATGGCGCTGCACGCCATCAAGGCCGGCGAGGGCGACGTCTTCCTGTCGGCCGGCGTGGAGATGGTCTCCCGGTTCGGCAAGGGCAGCTCCGACGGGCTGCCCGACACGCACAACCCGCTGTTCGCCGACGCCGAGGCCCGCACCGCCGCCGTCGCCCAGCAGACGGGCACCAACTGGCACGACCCGCGCGAGGACGGCCTGCTGCCCGACCCGTACATCGCGATGGGCCAGACCGCCGAGAACCTGGCCCGCGCCAAGGGCGTCACCCGCCAGGAGATGGACGAGTTCGGCGTCCGCTCGCAGAATCTCGCCGAGGAGGCCATCAAGAACGGCTTCTGGGAGCGCGAGATCACCCCGGTCACGCTCCCCGACGGCACGGTCGTCAGCAAGGACGACGGCCCCCGGGCCGGCGTCACCCTGGAGGGCGTCCAGGGCCTCAAGCCCGTCTTCCGCCCCGACGGCCTGGTGACGGCCGGCAACTGCTGCCCGCTCAACGACGGCGCCGCCGCCCTGGTCGTCATGAGCGACACCAAGGCCCGCGAGCTGGGCCTGACCCCGCTGGCCCGGATCGTCTCCACCGGCGTCTCCGGCCTCTCCCCCGAGATCATGGGCCTCGGCCCGGTCGAGGCCAGCCGGCAGGCCCTTCGCCGCGCCGGGCTGACCATCGGCGACATCGACCTGGTGGAGATCAACGAGGCGTTCGCCGCCCAGGTGATCCCCTCCTACCGCGAACTGGGCATCCCGCTGGAGAAGCTGAACGTCAACGGCGGCGCCATCGCGGTCGGCCACCCGTTCGGCATGACCGGCGCCCGCATCACCACCACGCTCATCAACTCCCTCCAGTGGCACGACAAGCAGTTCGGCCTGGAGACGATGTGCGTCGGCGGCGGCCAGGGCATGGCGATGGTCGTCGAGCGGCTGAGCTGAACCCTCCGTAGCGTCTCGGGGACCCCTGGTCACCCCCGGCCCGGAGCCCTGGAATCCCCAGGGTTCTGGGCCGTTTTGTGACCCAATCTCCCCCAGGATGTGACCTATCTCCCTCACCCCGGAGATTTACGCAGGTCAGCCCGGCCCCACCGGCCCCGCCGGGGCCCAAAGTCCTGTCCGTTTCGTGACGTTACGCACTGACAGCGGGATAGTCCGCCCTTCAAGCTGATGTAGGAAGTCGGGGGTCGACTTTGAACCGGGAGTACGTCAGTGAGCGCCACATCGATCGCCCTGCTGCTCACCACGGCAGCCACCGGCGCCGTGGGCGTCGCGGTCCTGCGCAGCGTGCTGGTGCTGCGCCGCCAGGTCGCGGCCCTGCACACCGAACTGGCCGAGAGCCGCGCCGCGGCCCTGCGCGGCCGGGTGCCCGCCGCCCGCGCCGCGGCCGACACCGACGAGATACGCGCCGCGGTCGCCGAGGCGCTGGCCGAGGAACGCGAGCGGGAGCTGGCCGAGGCCCGCGCGTTCTGGGCCGCCCAGGAGAGCCGCGACGTCTCCGACGCCCCGCTGCTGCTGGGCCTCGCCGACAGCGAACCGTTCCTGCCGCACCCGGCCGACCTGGCCGCCCTCGCCGACCTGGAGCCGGTGCCGGAACCGGGCACCGACGCCGACGAGCCGGCCGCCGAGCCGGTCGACTCCGCCGAGCTGGCCGCGGCCCGCCGCCGGCACCCCTCGCACCCGGACTTCGTGCCGAACCCGTCCCCCGTGGTCAACGACCACGAGCGCACCGTCACCGCCCTGGAGGAGCTGGCGGCCGGCCGGGTCGAGCTGGCGGACGTCCGCCCGGGCCCGCTGGGCACCCTCGACGTGTACGTCTTCGCCGACGGGACCACGCTGTGCATGACCCCGGGCCACCGCGAGACCGCGGAACGCCTGGCCGCCGCCCTGCGCGCGGGCCACACCCCGGTGCTGCTCGGCGGCTCCGGCGTCTCCGGCGCCTACGCGCTGACCTTCGCCTGCGGCGAGGAGAGCGTGTACGTACTGGCCGACCGGGTCATCGCGTCCCTCTAGCCGATCCCGATCCTGGCGCCGGGGCTCACACCCCGGCGCGTTTCTGCGCCTCGGCCACCAGCCGCACTGCCTCCGCCACCTCCGCCTCGCTCTCCAGTACGAGTGCCAGGTCGTGCCCGGCGACGGTGATCTGGTCGGCGGCGGCGAACATGCCGGCGTCCGGCATCACCCGGGGCTCGGCGGCCGGGTCCTCGGCCAGCTGGGCCCGCCGGGACAGCTCCCTGGCCAGCTCCAGCGCCTCGGCCGCGGCGCCCCGTTGCAGCCTGCTCTGCGGGGCGGCCCGCAGCCGGTCGGCGAAGTGCTCCAGCGCACCGGTCAGAGGTGTCGTATCAGCCACGGCGTGAGGGTACGCGGCCTTCCGGGACTGTTGCCAACGGGCGAACGCTCAGGCACGGTGACCTGAAGGACCGGCTTTCATCCCCTGCGTCCGGAGGCGCCGATGTCCCATGTCCTCTCCGAGGAGACCCATCGCAACCTGCTCGCCCGCATCCCCCACTGCACCGGTCGTGAGGTCGCCGACTGGCTGCGCACCGTCGAGGAAGGCCCGGCCCTCTTCCGCTTCGAGGAGAAGGTCAGCTGGCTGAGGCACGAGCACAACCTCGCCTACGGCCACGCCAAGGCGATCGTCCACGAGTACGACCTCAGAAGGGCCGCGCGCAAGCTGCTCTGAAGGGGCCTGGACCCGCTTGCCCGCACAGGCGAAGGGCCCCGGACGACGCGCGTCCGGGGCCCTTTCCGTCAACCGTGGGTCAGTCGCTGCTGTTGAGGATCGCGATGAGCCGCAGGAACTCCAAGTACAGCCACACCAGCGTCAGGGTGAGGCCGAAGGCCGCGAACCAGGCCTCGTTGCGCGGAGCGCCGTAGGCGATGCCGTCCTCGACCTGCTTGAAGTCCAGGGCGAGGAAGCAGGCGCCGAGGATGACGCCGATGACACCGAAGAGGATGCCGAGGCCGCCGCTGCGGAAGCCGAGGCCGTCACCGCCGCCGAACACGGCGAACAGCATGTTCACCATCATCAGCACCACGAAGCCGAGCGAGGCCGCCAGCACGAAGCCGACGAAGCGGCGGTTGACGCGGATCCAGCCGGCCTTGTAGGCCACCAGCACGGCGGCGAAGGTCGCCATCGTGCCGATCACCGCCTGCATGGCCGCGCCGTCGGCGATGCGGTTGTCGACGACGCTGGAGACGACGCCGAGGAACACGCCCTCGAACGCCGCGTAGGCCAGGATCAGCGCCGGCGTGGGCGTCCGCTTGAAGGACTGGACCAGCGCCAGCACCATGCCGATCAGGGCGGCGCCGATGGCGATGCCGTAGGACTTGCCGATGTTGGCGTCGTCGACCGGCAGCAGCGCCCAGGAGAGCGCGGCGGTGACGATGAGCACGCCGAGCGTGGAGCCGGTGCGCAGGACCACGTCGTCGATGGTCATCCGGCCGGTGGCGGCCGGTGCCTGCGGCGGAGCGCCGAGGTCGGTCTGGGCGTACGGGTTCTGCGCGTACGGGTTGCCGGTCGGCTGGGCGTACGGGTTGGCCTGCGTGGCGACGGCGGGTCCCCCGGCCTGCGGCGCGGTGTTGAAGCCCGCGTAGCCGTTGTCGCGGCTGAACCCCCGTCGCGAGAAGACCGGGTTTCTGCTCCTCATTTCACTCCTCCATGGCCACCGTGCGTGGCCTTGGCTCAAGAGTAATAGAACGGCAAAGGAATGACCCTAGTGCTTGGGGAGGATCTTTCCCTCGTCCTGCGGGAGAACACGCTGTCCGTTCAGGTGATTCCCCTCACTGGCCGCCGCTCAGAAGGGGAAGCCGGTGTACGCCTCGGCGAGGTCCCGCTCGGCGGCCCGGGAGCCAGCGATCCGCTCCAGCCGGGCCAGCTGGAGGCGGCCGTCGAAGCCGGTGGCGTCGGGGGCGCGGTGCAGCAGCGTCGTCATGTCGTAGGAGAACCGCTCGGCCTGCCACACCCGGCCCAGACAGGTGGCGGAGTAGGCGTCGAGCAGTTCGTCGGAGCCGGTGGCGCGCCGGTGGGTGAGGGCCCGCGCGAAGGTGACGACGTCGCCGACGGCGAGGTTCAGGCCCTTGGCGCCGGTCGGCGGCACGATGTGGGCGGCGTCGCCGGCCAGGAAGAGGCGCCCGTGCCGCATGGGCTCATGGACGTACGACCGCATGGGGGTGACGGACTTCTGGGTGATCGGCCCGCGCTCCAGCCGCCAGTTGTCGGCGGTCTCGAACCGCCGCTCCAGTTCGTCCCAGATCTCGTCGTCCGCCCACTTCCCGGCGTCCGTGCCCTCGGGCACCTGGAGGTAGAGGCGGGAGACGGACGGGGAGCGCATGGACAGCAGGGCGAATCCGCGCTCGTGCCGGGCGTAGACCAGTTCGTCGTGCGAGGGGGCGACGTCGGCGAGGATGCCGAGCCAGCCGAACGGATACGTACGCTCGAACGTGCGCGCTATTCGCTCGGGTATCGCCTTGCGGGCGACCCCCCAGAACCCGTCGCAGCCGACGACGTACTCGCACTCCAGCACGTCCTCCACCCCGTCCCGCCGGAACCGCACCCGCGGGCGCTCGCTCCCGGCTCCCTCCACGGCCAGCGCCTCGGTCTCGAACAGCAGCGGGCCGCCGTCCACGAGCTGGAGGGCGATGAGGTCCTTGCAGACCTCGGTCTGCGCGTACACCATGACCGACCGCCCGCCGGTCAGCGCCGGGAAGTCGACCCGGTGTCGCTGCTTGTCGAACCGCAGTTCGATGCCGTCGTGCCGCAGCCCCTCCCGGTCCATGCGGTCGGCCGCGCCGGCCGCGCGCAGCACGTCCACCGTGCCCTGCTCCAGGATCCCGGCCCGCTGCCGCCGTTCGACGTAGTCCCGGTCCCGGCTCTCCAGGACGACCGAGTCGATCCCGGCGTTGTGGAGCAGCCGGGCGAGCAGGAGCCCGGCCGGGCCGGCCCCGATGATGCCGACGGTGGTGCGCATCGGTCGTTCCCTTCGATTGGCGTCATTGCCGAAATCGGTGCGTGTTCGCGTGGTGAAATTTTGTTCACCAATCGCAGTGAGTTTCCGCCGGGGGACGACTGATGTCAACGGGTGGGCGCCACGGAAGACGGAGCGAGGCACAAGCGGCTCACGAACGCCGCACCAGGGAAATAGTGCCCGGAGCCGGACTCGAACCGGCACGCCCGCGAAGGGGCAGCGAGGTTTAAGCTCGCCGTGTCTGCATTCCACCATCCGGGCAGGCCGTGGGCTCCGCGTCGAGGATCGACCCTATCGGGGCGGCTCCCCCGAACAGCGGCAGGGTGGGGCGATGTTGTCTTATTTTATTGATGCCTGAGGGGGCATCAGACAGCCGAACAGGCCATCCGCACTTGCCAATAGCCTCGCGCGCGACTGTCCGCCGCGCATGCGGAATGACGGAATTTCACCGTCCGAACGAGGTCGCTCCACCGGTTCTCGACCGGCCCGCCGCCTCGGGGTGCGGCGTCATCCGCAGGTATGACACGGGCTGTCGGTGTCCGACCGAAGTCGCCCCCCGGAACGGGAACAGCGGCTGACTACACGGCGGTCCGCGGCCGCGACGATGGATCAGGATCGAGCACCGAGCCATCCGGTCCCCCCGTCGTCGTCCCCACAGGAGCGCCTCCGTGACCACCGCACCGTCCATCGACCGGTCGACCGCCGTGGCCGCCCGCGCGGCTGAGCTGTCGAAGATCTACGGGCAGGGCGAGACCCAGGTGGTCGCCCTGGACCGGGTCTCCGTCGACTTCCGGCAGGCCGAGTTCACCGCGATCATGGGGCCGTCCGGCTCCGGCAAGTCCACGCTGATGCACTGCGTCGCCGGGCTGGACACCTTCTCCTCGGGGTCGGTGCGGATCGGCGAGACCGAGCTGGGCTCGCTCAAGGACAAGCAGCTCACCAAGTTGCGCCGGGACAAGATCGGGTTCATCTTCCAGGCGTTCAACCTGCTGCCGACCCTGACCGCCCTGGAGAACATCACGCTGCCCATGGACATCGCGGGCCGCAAGCCGGACAAGCAGTGGCTGGAGACCGTGATCGCGATGGTGGGGCTGTCGGACCGGCTCGGGCACCGGCCCACGCAACTGTCCGGCGGGCAGCAGCAGCGGGTCGCCGTGGCCCGGGCGCTGGCCTCCCGGCCGGAGATCATCTTCGGCGACGAGCCGACCGGCAACCTCGACTCCCGGTCCGGCGCCGAGGTCCTGGGCTTCCTGCGCAACTCGGTGCGGGAGCTGGGGCAGACCGTGGTGATGGTGACCCACGACCCGGTCGCCGCGGCCTACGCGGACCGGGTGGTCTTCCTGGCGGACGGGCGGATCGTCGACGAGGTGTACGGGCCGAGCGCCGACAAGGTGCTGGACCGGATGAAGCAGTTCGACGCCAAGGGCCGGACCAGCTGACGGCCGTACCGGCGTACCGGCCGCACCGGCGCACGGCGCACGGCGCACGGCGCACCGAAAGATCCCGTCCCCCTCACGTCTGGACTGAGAAACCCCCATGCTCCGTACCGCCTTGCGCAACGTCCTCGCGCACAAGGCCAGGCTGCTGATGACCGTGCTCGCCGTACTGCTCGGCGTGGCCTTCGTGTCGGGCACCCTGGTCTTCACCAACACCGTCTCCGCGGCGTACGAGAAGTCCTCCGCCAAGGGCTTCGACCAGGTCGACGTCTCCGTCGAACCGTCCGCGGGGAAGGACGACGACAAGGCGGCCGAGCTGACCCCGGCGCTGCTGAAGCGGGCCGCGGCCACCGACGGCGCGGCCTCCGCCCTCGGCAGCGTCTCCGGCTTCACCGCCCTCGCCGGCAAGAACGGCGACCCGGTCGGCGACGGCTGGCAGGTGCGGGGCGGCAACTACTGGGGCACCGACGACCCCCGCTACCCGATCACCGAGGGACACGCGCCGCGCGGCGCCGGCGAGGTCGTCATCGACTCGGCGACCGCCGAGCGGACCGGGTACCGGGTCGGCGACAAGGTCCGGATGTCGGTGGACGGCCCGGTGCTCACCGCCACCGTCGCCGGGATCTTCCGCACGGACGACGGCGCGGTCGCGGCGGGCGGCAGCCTCACCCTGTTCGACACCGCCACCGCGCAGCGGCTCTTCGGCACGGCGGGCACGTACGACGAGATCCAGGTGAAGGCGGACGCGGGTGTCAGCCAGTCGGCGCTGCTGGCCGCGCTCGGCAAGAGCCTGCCGAAGGACACCGTCGAGCTGACGACCGGCCGGGAACTCGCCGACCAGCAGGCCAAGGCGATCGCCTCGTCGCTGACCAGCCTGAAGCAGACGCTGCTGGTCGCCGCGGGCATCGCGCTGTTCGTCGGTACGTTCCTGATCGCCAACACCTTCACCATGCTGGTCGCCCAGCGCACCAGGGAACTGGCCCTGATGCGGGCGGTGGGCGCCTCGCGCCGCCAGGTCACCCGGTCCGTGCTGTTCGAGGCGTTCATCGTCGGCGCGGTCGCCGCGGTGACCGGGCTGCTGGCCGGTATCGGCATCGGCGCCGGGCTGCGGGCCCTGATGGGGTCGCTCGGCGCCGACTTCCCGGACGGGCCGCTGATCGTCTCCCCGGGCACCGTGGTGGCCGCGCTCGCCGTCGGCATCCTGATCACCATGCTGGCCGCGTGGCTGCCCGGCCGGCGCGCCGCGAAGATCCCGCCGGTGGCGGCGATGAACAGCCTGCACGCCACGCCGACCACCAGGTCGCTGGTGCTGCGGAACACGATCGGCGCCCTGTTCACCGCGGCGGGCGTCGCCGTCGTGCTGGCCGCGACCACGATGGGCGACGCGGGCGACGCGCAGGCCCCGATGGGGCTCGGCGCGGCGCTGATCATCATCGGCGTGTTCGTCCTCACCCCGCTGCTGTCCCGTCCGCTGATCGCGGCCGCCGCGCCGGTGCTGCGGATCTTCGGGGTGTCCGGCAAGCTGGCCCGGCAGAACGCGGTCCGCAACCCGCGCCGTACGGCGGCCACCGCCTCGGCCCTGATGATCGGGCTCACCCTGATCACCGGCATGACGGTGGCGGCGACCGGCGTGCAGCAGGCGATCGGCAAGATGGCCTCGGACTCGATCGCGGCCGACTACGTGGTGTCGATGGCCAACGGCAGCTACCTCTCCCCGGACGTCGCCGAGAAGCTGGCCGGCACCGCCGGGGTCGCCGCCAGCAGTCCGATGCGCAACTCCTACTCCGAGATCGACGGCGCGGACGAGTACCTGACCGGCGTCAGCGGCACCGCGTTCGGCGAGCTGGCCGACCTCCCGGTCGCGGACGGCGCCTTCCGGATCGGCGGCACCCGGGTCGTGGTGGACGAGGACACCGCGAAGTCGCACGGCTGGCACGCCGGGTCCACGTTCACCACCACCTACGACGACGACAAGCGGCAGCGGCTCACGGTCGCCGGGATCTACCGGGGCAACGAGATGTTCCGCGGGATCATGGTCGACCTCCCGACGCTGACCCCGCACCTCGACGACCCGGCCGACATGCAGGTCCTGGTGAAGATGGACGGCGGCGCGTCCGACGCGGCCAAGGACGGCCTGCGCGCGGCGCTCGGCGACAGCCCCGCCATCTCCGTACAGGACAAGCAGGACATCTCCGATGAGATCGCCCAGATGGTCACGCTGATGCTGAACATGCTGTACGGGCTGCTGGCGATGGCGGTGATCGTGGCGGTCCTCGGCGTCGTCAACACCCTGGCCATGTCGGTGTTCGAGCGCTCCCAGGAGATCGGCATGCTCCGCGCGATCGGCCTGGACCGCAAGGGCATCAAGCGGATGGTCCGGCTGGAGTCCCTGGTCATCTCCCTGTTCGGCGCGGTCCTCGGCATCGGCCTGGGCGTGTTCTTCGGCTGGGCGGCGGGCGAGCTGGTCGGCACCGAGCTGGCCACCTACGAGCTGGTGCTGCCGTGGGGCCGGATCGCGGTCTTCCTGCTGCTGGCCGCGACGGTCGGCGTCCTGGCCGCCCTGTGGCCGGCCCGCCGCGCGGCCCGCCTCAACCTGCTCACCGCCATCAAGACGGAGTAGCCGGACGATGCCGATGGGCCCCCTCCCCGGGCGGGGAGGGGGCCCATCGGCCAAGTGCCGGGGGGGGGCGGTACAGGTGCGGGCCCCCAACGGGAA
>NZ_JBFAAP010000001.1:371809-502250 GCF_040639815.1 Streptomyces sp. NPDC023723 | reverse complement strand
CGCGCCCCCCCGCCCTCGCCCCCCCCCGCCCCTATCGCCCTCCACCCCTTCCACCTCCCGTCTTGGTGTTTTGTTTTTAAGCCCCCTCCCCGGGCGGGGAGGGGGCCCATCGGCATCGTCCGGGGGTGGTCAGTTCCAGGTACGGGCCCGAAGCGGCATCCCCGACGCCCCGGACTCGGGCGTCCTCACCGCGAGGACCTGGTTGACGCCGATCCGGTTGTGCTCGAAGGCGAGCGCGGAGGCCGCCATGTACAGCCGCCACACCCGCGCCCGGCCGGGGCTGACCAGCCGGGTCGCCCGGTCCCAGCCGGCCTCCAGGTTGGCGACCCAGCGGCGCAGGGTGTGCGCGTAGTGCTCGCGGATCGCCTCCACGTCACGCACCTCGAACCCGGCCCGCTCCAACTGGCCGACGGTGGTCCCGACGGGGGCCAGCTCGCCGTCGGGGAAGACGTAGGAGTCGATGAACTCGTCGACGTTGTACGCCGACTCGTCGCGCTGCGGGCGCCGCGCGATCTGGTGGTTGAGCAGCCGCCCGCCGGGCTTGAGCAGGGCGTGCAGGTCACGGGCGTACTCCAGGTACTTCTCCGCCCCGACGTGCTCGGCCATCCCGATGGAGGAGATCGCGTCGTAGGGGCCGTCGACGACGTCCCGGTAGTCCTGGACCCGGATCTCGATCCGGTCGGTGAGGCCCTCTTCGGCGATGCGCTTGCGGGCGTACGCGGCCTGTTCCTGCGAGAGGGTGACGCCGACGACGGTGACGCCGTGCTCGCGGGCGGCGTGGATGGCCATCGAGCCCCAGCCGCAGCCGACGTCGAGCAGCCGCATGCCGGGCTTCAGGCCGAGCTTGCGGGAGACGAGTTCCAGCTTGTCGCGCTGGGCGGTCTCCAGGGTGCCGCCGTCGGCCTCGGGGGCCGGCCAGTAGGCGCAGGAGTAGACCATCGAGGGGCCGAGGACGAGTTCGTAGAAGTCGTTGCCGACGTCGTAGTGGTGGCTGATCGCGCGCTTGTCGGTGCGGCGGGTGTGCAGGTGGCCGCGGCGGCGGCGGATCTCCTCGGCGGGCGGGGCGGGCGGCAGCGGCGGGCCTGCCAGCTTGACCAGGCCGCGCACGGCGGCGCGGACGTCGGGGTCGCGCAGCGCCTGGCCGAGGGTACGGGCGTCCTCGCCGCGCTCCCAGATCAGCCCGGCGAGCAGGTCGAGGGCGGCGTAGAGGTCGCCGTCGAGGTCCAGGTCGCCGGCCACCCAGGCGCGGGCCAGGCCCAGCTCCCCGGGCTTGAACAGCAGACGGCGCAGGGCACGGCGGTTGCGCACGACGAGCGCGGGTGCCTCCGGGGGACCGGCCTCGGAGCCGTCCCACGCGCGAATGCGGACCGGGAGCGGGGCCCCCAGCACCTGTTCGACGAGGCTCTTCAGCCGCAACGCGGCGTCTGCCATGGCGCACACCTCCGTAAGACCGGATGTTTGGTCACCACGTAAACACCGGATGAGGCGATCCGCAGTCCCGCACCGTGGTCACGACTCCGCAAAATAGTTGTAAAGCCCATCCAGTTCCCCCGGCCGGCGGACCGCCGAAGGGGCCGTCCGCGCCAACGCCGAAGGGGCCGTCCGCACCACGGATGGCGGACGGCCCCTTCGGGAACTGCGCTGGCTGACCTGGGTCAGGAAGCCTTGGCCTTCTCCTCGGCCTTCGGGGCGGCCGGGACGGCGGCGGGCTTCGGGGCCGGCTTGGCGGCCTCGTAGAACTCCTCGCGCGGCGTCTCGACGGCGCCGAGCGAGACGACCTCGCGCTTGAGGAACATGCCGAGCGTCCAGTCCGCGAAGACGCGGATCTTGCGGTTGAACGTGGGCATCGCCATGCCGTGGTAGGCGCGGTGCATGTACCAGGCGAGCCGGCCCTTGAGCTTGATCTTCATCTTGCCCATGACGATCATCGCGACGCCCTTGTGCAGGCCGAGGCCCGCGACCGCGCCCTTGTTGGCGTGGCTGTACTCCTTCTGCGGGAAGCCCCGCATGCCGGAGACGACGTTGTCGCCGAGCACCCTGGCCTGGCGCAGCGCGTGCTGGGCGTTGGGCGGGCACCAGGCGTTCGGGTTGCCGGCCTTGCGGCCGATGACGTCCGGCACCTGGGCGTTGTCGCCCGCGGCCCAGATGTAGTCGGTGCCCTGCACCTGGAGGGTGGCCTGGGTGTCGACGTGGCCGCGCGGGCCGAGCGGGAGGCCGAAGCGGGACAGCACCGGGTTGGGCTTGACGCCCGCGGTCCACACGATCGTGCCGGACTCCACCTCGAGGCCGTTCTTGAGCACCACGTGGCCGTCGACGCAGGAGTCCATGGAGGTGGACAGGTAGACCTCGACGCCGCGGCTCTCGAGGTGCTCCCGGCCGTACTGGCCGAGCTTGGGGCCGACCTCGGGGAGGATCTTGTCGGCGGCGTCGACCAGGATGAACCGCATGTCCTCGCGGGACACGTTGTTGTACTCCTTGGCCGCGTCCCGGGCCATGTCCTCGACCTCACCGATGGTCTCCGCGCCGGCGAAGCCGCCGCCGATGAAGACGAAGGTGAGCGCCTTGCGGCGGATCTCCTCGTCGGTGGTGGAGTCGGCCTTGTCGAGCTGCTCGAGGACGTGGTTGCGCAGGCCGATGGCCTCCTCGACGCCCTTCATGCCGATGCCCTGCTCGGCGAGGCCGGGGATCGGGAAGGTGCGGGAGACCGCGCCCATGGCGATGACCAGGTAGTCGAACGGCAGCTCGTACGCCTCGCCGGTCAGCGGGGCGACCGTGGCGACCTTGCGGTCCTGGTCGATGGTGGTGACCCGACCGGTGAGGACCTCCGCCTTCGGCAGCACGCGTCGCAGGGGTACGACGACGTGGCGCGGGGAGATGTTGCCGGCGGCGGTTTCGGGGAGGAAGGGCTGGTAGGTCATGTACGAACGGGGGTCGACGACCGTGACGGTCGCCTCGCCGTAACGCATCTTCTTCAGAATGCGTCGAGCCGCGTACAGGCCTACGTACCCACCGCCTACTACGAGGATCCTGGGACGCTCCGTGGTGCTCATGGCATCGAGTATCCACCTGCCCCAGGGGGGTGCTTCGTGCGCCCCTTCACAAGCTTATGTGAGGGTCGTGTTACACTCCTCCGCTCGCGTGACGGAGGTCATGGCGCGAAACCGGAACCCACGTGTAGTGCGCGCCGTTGTCAATGCCGTGTGAGCTGCCGCTCCGGCCCTCCGAACCCGCCGCGGCGGCCGCCGCGCACGAGCGCCCGAGCCGCTCCCATACCACGCTTCTGAACATGTTCAAAGGGCAGTTGAGCCCCGGAAAAGGTCAACCGGAAGCCGTTTGTCGCTCATCGAGGCCCAATCTCTTGTGAAGAACTTCACGAACTTTCCTGTGAGGCTCTCCCAAGAGCCGCTCCCGGAGCCCGCCGGACCCGCTCAGACGTTCCCCGACCTGCTCATACGTCGGGGGGCGAGGCCGGTCCGGGCGGATTACGTTGGCCCCATGAGCCCGCACCGCCGCAGCACGGGGCTGCTGTCCCACCCGTCGGCCGCCCCGGGCCTTGAGGCCCGCACCGTGCCGCGGTGGGTGTGGTGGACGCCGGTGGCGCTGACCGCGCTGGCCTGCGCCGTGGACCTGCCGACCCCGGGCGGGGTGAGCGGCGACGCGCTGCTGATCCTCAGTTCGATGACGGCCGCCTGTGTGCTCACGCTGCGCCGGGCGGTCCTGGTCGCGCTCCTCAACACCGCCGCCGGCCTGCTCTTCCTCTTCGCCCGCCATCTGGAGTCCGACGGCGGTCACGCCGTGGTCGACTTCTTCGCCATGCTGGTCCTGGTCTGGGCGACCGTCCCGCTGTGCCTGCTGCGGCTCTCCCTGGACCAGCGGCTGCGGGCCACCCGGCGGGCCGCCGAGTACGCCCAGCGGGCCGTGCTGCCCCCGGTGCGCGCCTGGTTCGGCCGCACCTGGATCGCCGTACGGTACGAGGCCGCCTCGCACGCGGCAGCCGTGGGCGGCGACCTCTACGTGGTCGAACGGACCCCGTACGGGGTGCGGCTGCTCATCGGCGACGTACGCGGCAAGGGACCCGACGCGATCCCCGCGGTGGCGGCCCTGGTGGGCTGCTTCCGGGAGGCCGCGCACCACACCTCCACGCTGCCGCTGCTCGCCCACCACCTCGACGAGGCGGTGATCCGGCACATCCGCGAGATGGCCGACGTACGGGGCACGGACCCGGCGCCGGGCGAGCAGTTCATCACCGCCGCCGTCGCCGAACTGCCCCCGGACGGCGGCGAGGTACGGCTGCTCAGCCGCGGCCACTGCCCCGCGTTCCTCGCCACGGCGGAGGGGGTGGCGCGCTGGGAGCCGGCCGACCCGGGCCTCCCGCTCGGCCTCGGCGACCTGGACCCCGGCCCGTGGCGCCAGGAGAGCCGCCCCTTCGCCCCCGGCGACCTGCTCCTGCTCTGCACGGACGGCCTCCTGGAGGCCCGCGACGCGCACGGCGCCTTCTACTCCCCCGAGGCCGACCTGCGCGACACCTGGCGCGAGGGCCCACCGACCGTGGTCGACCACCTGACCCACCTCGCCCACCGGCACGCGGGGGGTGTCCTGGCGGACGACCTGGCGTTGATCGCGGTGACGGTGTCGGAGACGGGGCCGCCGGAGGGGGCGGGGCGGGACTGACGGAGACGGGCGGCGTACGGCGTACGCCCAGCACCGCGCGCTCGGGACGTCGCGTCAGCCGACCGCGTCCTCGATCGCCTCGAAGATGTCCGCGTCCGTCTCCCGCTGCCACTCGGGAAGGGCCGCCCAATCGGCCACGTACCCCGGCTTCGGGTCCCCGAAGTGCTTGTACATCTGCGCCGTCCAGGCGATCGCGACGAACCGGCCCTTCTGCTCACGGCTCAGCCGGCCGGCGTGCCCGTCGCTCACCTCAAGGAACTGCCGGACCTGCTCATACACGGCACCCGCGGCCTGCCGCTCCCACTCCGGTGTCGCGTCCCACTCCGCCACGTACCCGGCTTTCGGCTCACCCGGGAAGTGCTTGCGCACCCCCACGATCCAGGACTCGCGAAACAGCCGGGCACCCTCGAAATCCGTCACAGCGACCCCTCTCGTCACGTTCCGATGTCCCGCCACGTCAGCTCTCCCCTCGCAGGCTCAGGCCGCCTCCCGGAACAGCGCTCCGGGAGGTCTCGTGCCCTCGGCAACAGCTTGCCCCTGTGGTTGCGGCATGCGTCGCCCTCAGTTCTTCAGTGCCGCGATCTCTCGCGCTCTTCCCGCAAGTTCCCGCACCGGCCGTGCGTTCGCGTGCCTGTGAAACTGTGCGGCCATTTTCTCGAAATGGTCGTCACCCCGTGCCGATGAGATGTGCTCGTAATCGTCCAAGAAGCGTCCCCAGGAGTCGCAAGACGCGTCGAGATGCCCGTAGGCGTACTGCCGCTGTGCCAGCAACGCGTACGAGTGCACGCGTCCCTGCCGTTCCACCTTCGGTTGCACCTTGATGGACTGCTGAAGAGCTCTGATGCTGCCAGGAAGGTCGCGTTCCTCGTACAGGACATGAGAGACCTGGAACAGCCACGCCGTCCGGTCGTACCCGCCGATCGCGTCGCGTCGGCTATCCGCTTTGGACAACGCGGCCTCGGCCTCCCGCAGACGCCCGTGCGCCATGCGGCGATCACCGACCATGCTTGCCGCGTGGGCCTGTTGTCCCCGTAGGAAGGCCACCAGTCGCGGCCCAGCGGCCGGTGCGGCCTGTGCGGCTGAGTCGGCGAGTTCCAATGATTTCTGGCCGTACCCCAGGTTGGATGCCTGAAGGCTCATACCCCGCAGAGTCCGGCAGTAGGTCACGTGGTCCTGCGCCTCGTTCGCCAGCTTCAGCGCCTTGACATAGTAGGTCTGGCCAAGGCCATGAGCCTTCTCGTACATGGCCATCCACCCTGTCAGATACGTGAGGTCGGATGCGGCGGCGAGCATGTCGAGGCGCACCCGTTCGCTCGCCTGTGCGCGTAGCCACGGTCCCACCGTGTTGACGAGGAACGCGGCAGCCATGGGCCGAGCGTGCCCCGCGCCGAGTTCATCGAGGATGTCCGCGATCCGTTCCGTCATGGTGCGTACGGCCTGGACCTGCGACGCGCCGATGCGGATCGTCTGTTTGCCGGGACTCGCCGGCTCCTCCGCGGCACGCGCGGGGAGGGAGAAACCAGGAACGGCAAGAGCAGCCGAGAAAACGCCTGCGGCGAGTACGCCGCGCCGGGACGGGTCCATATCCGCCCTTCCGAGGTCCATCAGCTCCTCGACGGTGTCGGCCGGATCAGCCCCCAGGACGGACGGGACCGGCGTGAGCCCGGCTTCGGCGTGTGTGACAGGGCGGCCGATCTCTGCCGAAAGCACCTCGACGATCAACGCCCTGGCCTCGGGCCTCGGACGCGCACCAGCGATCCAGTGCGACACGGTCGACTGGCTGTAGTGGAGATCCAATCCCGTCTGTGAACCGAGGCGGTTCACGCGCTGCGCGAGCTGCGTCCGAGTCAATCCGGCCTGGCCGAGTAAGCCCGGAAGGGCGAGGTTGGGCGTGCGCTTGTTTCTGGCCATGCCTCATCTCCCGACGACATTCATGGCGTTCACGTTCCCCCGAGCCCTCAACGGTACCCGCAGAGGGTGACCGCGCAGTTACCTATTCACCGAACCCCGAATGATCTCGACCTACCAGGGGGCCTGGTTCGACCATGACCGAAGAACACGCGTCCGACATGGGTGAGACATGCTCGACCTTTGAAATCGGGCCACCGCCGATCCTTTTACTGGCGAGCAAACCCGAATCAGCAGGAGCAGCCCGCGCATTCGTACGTGAGTACGTCGGTTACCACCTGCCGAGGGCACGTCAGGACTACGTCGAGACCGTCGTACTGGTCACCTGCGAGCTGGTCACCAACGCCCTCCGGTACGGCACCGAACCCCATGACCGCGTGCGGGTCGTGATCGACACCGACGACGCCCGAACCCGCGTCGAGGTACACGACCCCGTCCGGCGCCGCCCCCGTGTACGGCCCGAATCCGACCAGCGGGACCGAGGTCGCGGCCTACTCATCGTCGACTTCCTGTGCCATCGGTGGGGCGTGACCGAGCTCCCCCTCGGCAAGGCCGTATGGGTGGAGGTGAGGACACCATGACCGTGCCCGGGAAAGGCACCGCCCGCCCCCGGTCAGGCCACCGACCACGCGATCCCGTCCAGGATGTCGTGCTCGCTGACCACGACCTCCGCCGCGCCCGTCCGCTCCATGATGGTCCGCAGGACCAGCGCGCCCGCGGCGATCACGTCGACCCGGCCCGGGTGCATGGACGGGATCGCGGCGCGTTCGGCGTGGGTGGCGTGCAGGAGGCGGGTGGTGATCTCGTCGACCTGGGCGCGGGTGACGCGGGAGTGGTGGATGGCCGTGGAGTCGTACTCCGGGAGGTTCTGCGCGATCGCCGAGATGGTCGTCACCGAGCCGGCCAGGCCGACCAGCGTGCGGGCCTCGGTCAGTGGGACGGTCTGCTCGGCGAGGTCGAGGGCCGCCTCGATGTCCGCCCGCATCGCCGCGATCTGATCCTCCGTGAGCGGGTCGGTGACCGCGCCGTCCACCACCAGGTGCCGTTCGGTCATCCGGACGCAGCCGACGTCGACCGAGCGGGCTGCGCGGACGTGGTCGTCGCCCACGACGAACTCGGTCGAGCCGCCGCCGATGTCCACCACCAGGAAGGGACGGTGCAGGTCGGTACGGCCGGTCAGTTCCCTGGTGGCGCCGGTGAAGGAGAACTCGGCCTCCTGGTCGCCGGTGATCACCTCGGGTTCGACGCCGAGGATGTCCAGCACCCCGCGGACGAAGTCGGCGCGGTTCTCGGCGTCCCGGGAGGCGGAGGTCGCAACGAAGCGGACCCGTTCGGCGCCGTGCCGCTTGATGACCGACGCGTACTCGTGGCACGCGGCGAAGGTCCGCTCCAGTGCCTCCGGGGCGAGGCGGCCGGTGCGGTCGACGCCCTGGCCCAGGCGGACGATTGTCATCCGGCGGTCCAGGTCGGACAACTCTCCCGTCGCCGGGTCGGCGTCCGCGACCAGCAGCCGGATGGAGTTCGTACCGCAGTCGACGGCGGCTACTCGGGTCACTTCTCGTCCTCCCCGCGGGCGGTGCTCACGCACGGGCCCTTGCGCCACCACTCGGGCAGCATCCCGATCGCCTCGTCGCCCAGCGGGTTCACCCCGGGCCCGGCGGCCAGCGAGTGGGCGACCAGGACGTGCAGGCACTTGACCCGGTCCGGCATGCCGCCCGCGCTCGGGAAACCGGTCAGCTCCTCGATCTCGTCGCGACGCCGGATGTAGTCCTCGTGCGCGGCGCGGTACCCGGCGGCCAGCTCCGGGTCGGTGGCGAGCCGCTCGGTCATCTCCTTCATCACCCCGTTTGCCTCAAGGGTGCCGATCGCGGAGGCGGCCTTCGGGCACGTCAGGTAGTACAGCGTCGGGAACGGTGTCCCGTCGGGCAGCCTCGGGGCGGTCTCCACGACGTCCGGCTGCCCGCAGGGGCACCGGTGCGCGATCGCGCGCAGGCCGCGCGGCGGACGGCCGAGCTGCTGCCGGAACGCCTCGACGTCCGCGTCGGTGGGCTCGGTGCGCGGGGTGGGCGGCGGGGGCGTGTGCATGACTGGCTTCTGTCGGTCTTCCTGTGGGTCCTACTGGTGGTGGCTGGTGGCGGCGTCGGCCTTGTCGACCCCGTCCCAGACGGTGCGGTACCAGGGCCGGCCGGCCGCGCCGAGACCGGCCCGGGACTGCTTCGCCGTGCCCGGGTCGATGACGACGAAGCCCGTCTCCCCCGGCATCACATAGTGCAGCCGCAACCGGATCTGCTGCTCGGCGTAGGCGTCGTCCTGCCAGCGGGCCTTGAGGTCGCGCAGGTCCTCGACCCGCTGCCGGGCCTGCTGCTTCTCGCGCTGGAGGTCGGCGATCTCGGCGCGCTGGGCGACGTACTGCCGTATCGGGTAGGCGAGCACCACGACCAGGGAGCAGATCACCATCACCAGCAGCGCCGCCCGGCCGGTCAGCCGGGAGCGGCGGGCCTGCCGCTTGGTCTGCGAGCGGTAGACCCGGGCCGCCGTCTGCTCCCCCAGCGCCCGGATGCGGGTCGTGGTGGAGAAACGGTCCCGGTCCTTCACGGCCATCGCTCTTCCGCCTCCCGTGCACGCGCGTACGTCCCCGCACACGGTACGGGACCGGGTACGGGGACGTACGTACGACGCTGCGCTTAAGAGGCTGCTCAGCCCTTGCGGTCCCTACTGGTTCGCAGAGCGAAACCGGGGGAACGCGCTGCGGCCGGCGTACACCGCGGCGTCGTCGAGGATCTCCTCGATACGCAGCAGCTGGTTGTACTTGGCGACGCGCTCGGAGCGGGCCGGGGCGCCGGTCTTGATCTGGCCGCAGTTGGTGGCGACGGCGAGGTCGGCGATGGTGACGTCCTCGGTCTCGCCGGAGCGGTGCGACATCATGCACTTGAAGCCGTTGCGCTGGGCCAGCTCGACGGCGTCCAGCGTCTCGGTCAGCGAGCCGATCTGGTTGACCTTGACCAGCAGCGCGTTGGCCGCGCCCTCCTCGATGCCGCGGGCCAGGCGCTCCGGGTTGGTGACGAACAGGTCGTCGCCGACCAGCTGGACCTGGTCGCCGAGGCGCTCGGTGATGGTCTTCCAGCCGTCCCAGTCGTCCTCGAACAGCGGGTCCTCGATGGAGACCAGCGGGTACGCCTCGACCAGCTCGGCGTAGTAGTCCGTCATCTCGGCGGCGGTGCGCTCCTTGCCCTCGAAGGAGTAGACGCCGTCCTTGTAGAACTCGGAGGCGGCCACGTCCAGGGCGAGGGCGATCTGCTCGCCGGGGGTGTAACCGGCTTCCTTGATCGCCTCGAGGATGAGGTCGAGGGCGGCGCGGTTGGAGTCCAGGTTCGGGGCGAAGCCGCCCTCGTCGCCGAGACCGGTGGACAGGCCCTTGTTCTTCAGGACCTTCTTCAGCGTGTGGTAGACCTCGGCGCCCCAGCGCAGCGCCTCGGAGAAGGACTCCGCGCCGATCGGGGCGATCATGAACTCCTGGATGTCCACGTTGGAGTCGGCGTGCGAGCCGCCGTTCAGGATGTTCATCATCGGAACGGGCAGCAGGTGCGCGTTCGGGCCGCCCAGGTAGCGGAACAGCGGCAGGTCGGACGCCTCGGAGGCGGCGTGCGCGACGGCCAGGGAGACGCCGAGGATGGCGTTGGCGCCGAGCGAGCCCTTGTTGTCGGTGGCGTCCAGGTCGAACATGGCCTGGTCGATCAGCCGCTGCTCGGTGGCGTCGTAGCCGACCAGCTCCGGGCCGATCTGCTCGATGACGGCGAGGACGGCCTTCTCGACACCCTTGCCGAGGTAGCGGTTGGCGTCGCCGTCCCGCAGCTCGATGGCCTCGAAGGCACCGGTGGAGGCGCCGGACGGAACGGCGGCACGACCCGTGCTGCCGTCGTCGAGGCCGACCTCGACCTCGACCGTGGGGTTGCCTCGGGAGTCCAGGATTTCCCGGGCTACGACGACGTCGATGGACGGCACGAGCATCTCCTTCTTCAATGTGACGCTTCGGTGTGACGCATCTGTGTGACGCGGGTGCGCGGCACGCAGCGGCTCTGCGGGTCCGAGCCTAACCGGCTCCGGGCGATCGGCCAGCCGGTCACCCACCCGTTGTACGGAACCGAGAGTAAATTGTTTCCGAACGGAACAAAAGACTGCCGCGAACCGGACATGGCCCCGCCCCGGTGCGTACGGGGGAACACGCACCGGGGCGGGGAGTCGGGACGAGCCTCAGCTGAGGTGCAGCTGCTGGCCCGGGTAGATCAGGTCGGCGTCGTCGACGATGTCGCCGTTCAGCTTGAACAGCTTCGCCCAGCCGCCGTCGACGTCGTGCGCCCCGGCGATCGAGCTGAGGGTGTCGCCCTTGACCACCTTGTACTCGCCGTCGCCCTTCTCGACCTTCTTGCCGGTCGGGGTGGTGACGGTCTTGTCGGACTGCTGCGTGGTCTCGGCCGCCGGACGCTCCTGGGAGCGGGAGGCCGGCTGCTCCTGGGTCTCACGGGTCTCGGTGGAGCTGCTGGAGCCGCTGGAGCTGCTGCTGGACCCGCTGCTCTGGCTCTCGTCGGAGGAGCCGGTGTAGCCGCCGGCGCCCGACAGGCCGGTGCCGCAGCTCGGCCAGGCGCCCTTGCCCTGAGCCGCGAGGACCTTCTCGGCGACCTGGATCTGCTGGTCCTTGCTGGCCTGGTCGGCGCTGGAGGCGTACTGCGTGCCGCCGTAGGCCGACCAGGTGGAGGAGGAGAACTGGAGGCCGCCGTAGTAGCCGTTGCCGGTGTTGATGGACCAGTTGCCGCCGGACTCGCACTGGGCGACGGTGTCCCACTCGGACTCGGAGGCGGCGGAGGCGCTGCCCGCCCCCATCAGCGGGACGGCGACGGCGGCACCGGCCACGCCGGCTATGGCGATGGCGCGAGTGGCCTTGGACGGACGACGGTGCTTGCCCTTGCTGGAAAACAGCATGGTTGATCCCCTCACCGACGCCTGCGAGGTGAGCTGTCGGGTTCGGGCCGGTTCGGTTGCCCGGCCGTGTCACTTGCGTATTACGCGCGGACACGGCTTCACCCCTAGCCGCTCCGGCTCAACTGCCCGGTGCGGCACCTACCTTGGGTCCCCCGCTCCTGCCTTCGGCGCTTGCGCGACGACTGTTCCCGGGCTGCCGCTGGCAGGATTCGGCGTTGCGGCGGCCGGGGCCCGCGATGGCGAGCGGTCCTGACCGTAGACAGGACCCGGGCGGATTTACAAAGACGATCAGGGCTTCTGAGACCTATCTCTCACGGCGTTTAATACGGACATTCAGCCCGAACCGTGACGCGAACTACCGCTGCTTTTCGACCGGTTCGACCCCAACCGCAAGCTTCTGACCGGGCAGGATGTGATCGGGATCGGCGCCGACAGTGTCCTTGTTCTCGGCATAGAGGGAGGACCATCCCCCGGCGAGGTCAAGGGAGTCGGCGATGGCCCAGAGGTTGTCGCCGGCGCGCACGGTGTACGTCCCGTCGCCCGCGTCCCGCGCCGTCTCGTCGTCGCGCGAGGCGTGCCGCCCGGAGGCCGACTCCGAACGTCCGCTCGCCGTCTCGTCGTCCGCGCTGCCGCCCCGGTGCCGGCCGGCGCCGGTGTCGGTGAGGCTCGAAGTGCCGGGGCTGGGTTCGAGGTTGTCGGCGCTGTCACCGATGCCCGCGGTGTCGCTCTTGGTGGTGGGCGCGTCGCTCGCCTCGCCGGTGGGGGAGGCGGATTCGGACGATGTGCCGGACTTGGACGATTCGTCGCCACTGTCCGTGGAGTCGGCGGAGTCGCTGGAGTCCGTGGAGTCGGTGGCCGACGGGGACGCCGAGGAGCCGGAGCCGGAACCGGAGTCGGAGCCGGAACCGGTCGAAGAGTCAGCCGAGGAGCCGGTCGAGTCGGACGCGTCGGACGAGGCGGAGGAATCAGACGAACCAGATGAACCAGATGAACTGGATGAATCACCCGAGTCCGTGTCCGACGTCGCGGACTCGGAGGAATCGTCCGAAGCGCTGCCGTCCAGGCCCGCCAGCAGCCCGCAGGTCGGCCAGGCGGCGATGCCCTGGGCCGCCAGAAGCTTCTCGGCCACCCGGATCTGCTGGGAGCGGCTGGCCTGGTCGGCGCTGGTGGCGTAGGCGAGGCCGCCGTACGCCTCCCAGTCCTCCTGGGACATCTGCAAACCGCCGTAGTAGCCGTTGCCGCCGTTCTGGCTCCACGCGCCGCCGGTCTCGCACTCGGCGACACGGTCCCAGGTCGTACCGTCGGCCGCGTGCGCGCCGGTGGCTCCGAGGAGCGGGATCGCGATGGCGGAGCCGGTGACTCCGGCAGCGACGACCAGGGCCGGGGCCTGGCGGGGGCGACGGTGTCGGCCGTTCCCGGAGAGCATGCGGAGACCTTTCACAAGACAGCAGGGCCCGCACGGCGATTGGTGCTCGGTGCCGCGCTGATCCGTGAACGTATAGGCATACGATCACTCATCACAAGTTCATGCCGTGTAGATCACATGGAGATCACAGAGCTGAGCGCGTGTCACCTTTGCGTCTGCGACGAGCTGTTCCCGGCGCCCGGGGTGAACGCCACCGGCAGGATGCGCAGACCGCGCATGATGAGTCCGCCGCGCCAGCGCAGTTCGGCCGGGTCGGCGGCCAGACGCAGGTCGGGCAGCCGGGTCAGGAGCGTGGCGAGCGCGGTCTGGCCCTCCAGGCGGGCCAGCGGGGCGCCCAGGCAGTAGTGGATGCCGTGGCCGTAGCCGAGGTGCTGGCTGTCCCGGCGGGCGAGGTCGAGGGTGTCCGGGTCGGTGAAGCGGGCCGGGTCCCGGTCGGCGGCGGCGAGCACGACGAGCACCGGGTCGCCGACGGCGATGTCCTGGCCCGCGAGAGTCAGCGGCCGGGTGGCGAACCGCCAGGTGGCCAGTTCCACCGGGCCGTCGTAGCGCAGGAGTTCCTCGACGCCGGTCGCCAGCAGGCCGCGTTCCCCGGCGGCGAGGGAGTCCTGGAGGCGGCGGCGCTGTTCGGGGTGGGTGAGCAGGGCGTACGTGCCGTTGCCGATGAGGTTGACGGTGGTCTCGAAGCCGGCGAAGAGGAGGATGAAGGCCATCGCGGCGGCCTCGTTCTCGGTGAGGTGCTCGCCGTGGTCGGAGGCGCGGATCAGGCCCGAGATCAGGTCGTCGCCCGGGTCGGCGCGCTTGCGGTGGATGAGGTCGGCGAGGTAGCCGCGCATCTTCTTCACCGACCGCGCGACCCCGCCCCGGGGCCCGCCGCCGTGCCGGATCATCATGCCCGCCCAGTCCCGGAAGTCGTCCTGGTCCTCGCGGGGGACGCCGAGCAGGTCGCAGATGGCGTAGATGGGGAGCGGGAAGGCGAACTCGTGGATGAGGTCGGCGCTGCCGGTGTGCGCGAACCGGTCGATGAGCCGGTCGGTGAGTTCCTGAACGCGCGGTGCGAACTCGGCGACGCGGCGCGGGGTGAACGCCTTGGAGACCAGTCGCCGCAGCCGGGTGTGGTCCGGCGGGTCGATGTTGAGCAGATGGGTCATCAGCTCGGCCTTGCGCTCGCCCGGGATGCCGGTCTTGCCCTTGGCGTGGCGCCTTCGGCGTGGTGCGCCGGGTTCTTGGACAGCCGGGGGTCGGCGAGCGCCTGCTTGGCGTCGGCGTACCGGGTGACCAGCCAGGCTTCCACCCCGCTGGGCAGCTTGGTGCGGTGCACGGGGGCGTGCTCGCGCAGCCAGGCGTAGGCGGGGTAGGGGTCGCTCGCGAACTCCCAGGTGAACAGTTCGGGGGCGGTGCTGGCGGGATGGGTACGGTCGGTCACGTCCCGACCGTATCCGCCGCCGCGCTCACCTCGGCGTCCGCGTCTCCGCTTCCCGGATCGCGTCCCGGTAGGCGCGGGCCGCCGCGCGCAGGGCCGCCTCGGGGTCCACGCCCGCCGCCTCGGCGCGCACCGCCAGCGCCAGCAGTTCGTAGCCGAGGCCCGCGCCGCGGGGCAGCGGGACGTCCAGGTCCGCCGTGCGCGCCCGGGAGGCCAGTTTGGCGGCGAGGGCGAGGCCGGGCTGGCCGAGCGGGACGCCCTCGGTGACGGAGGTGCGCTGCTTCTCCGTCTGCTTGGTGCGCAGCCAGTGCGCGCGGACCTCCTCGGGGGTGGTGGCGGTCTCGTCCCCGAAGACGTGCGGGTGGCGGTGGATGAGTTTGGCGACGATGGTCCCGGCCACGTCGTCGATGGAGAAGGGGACGTTCGGGTCCTCTTCCGCGATCCGGGAGTGGAAGACGACCTGGAGGAGAACGTCGCCGAGTTCCTCGCGCAGTTCGTCGCGGTCGCCGTCCTCGATGGCCTCGACGAGTTCGTACGCCTCCTCGATGGCGTACTTCGCCAGGCCCTGGTGGGTGCGCTGCGAGGACCAGGGGCACTCGACGCGGATCCGGTCCATGACCTGGACCAGGTCGAGCAGGCGGGCGCCGGGCAGGTCGTAGGAGGCGGGCAGCAGTTCCAGTTCCGGCATGGCGAGACGGCCGGAGCCGGCGAGGCGGGCCAGGCCGTCGGTGAGGGCGGGCTCCCCCTCGCCGGTCGCCACGACCACCACCGTGTGCCCGCCCGCGCAGACGCCGACCAGTTCCTCGGCCGCCGGGACCGCCTCCGCCACCCGGATGCCCGCCTCGCGCAGATACGGCAGCTGCGGGTGCGCGCCGTCCGCGCACAGCACCCGGTCGGCGCCGCGCAACGCCTGCCAGGCCGGCCAGGACAGCAGGCCGGGGGCGACGCGGTGGCTGGTGGTGAGCAGGACGATGCGGCCGGGGGCGTTCTCGACGGGAGTGGCGTTCACCTCCGAAACGTAACGCACCGCGTCACGCGGTCCGCGGCGCTCCCGCTTCCGTCGTGACCTCCCGCACCCAGGGCGTCTGCGCGTCGGCGCGGCTGCTCTTCGCCACGTCCCAGGTGCCGTAGCGGGGGTTCAGGTCGATGTCGAGTTTCTCGGACGTCTGGGACAGGGCCTTCCAGAAGGCGGGCTGGCCGGTGTCGGTGCCGAGGTGCTGGGCGAGCTTCTGGGCCTCCAGCTGGAGGCGGAGGTTCTCGTCGACGCGCGCGGGGGCGATGCCGTACTGCTGGAGCCAGACCGTCTCCAGCGCCTTGGCGCCGCCGGCCTGCTCCTCCAGGCCGGCCCGCATGCCCTGGATCTCCTTGCGGGTGACGGTGACGTTCGCGTCCCGGGCGGCGCGGTGCAGGACCTGGTCGAGGACCATGCTCTGGAGGGTGTCGCGGGTGAGGCCGCCGGTGCGGGCGATGGCCTGCTCGTACTGCGTCTCGTCGGGCACGGCCGCGCGCTGGGCCGCCCGTACCTCGTCGACCCGGTCCTCCAGTTGCGCGACGGTGATCCGCCGGCCGTCGACGACGGCCGCCGCGCCGGGGTGCGCGTCGTTCCCGCAGGCGGTGAGGAGCGGTGCGGCCGCGGCGATCGCGGCGGTGAGGACGAGCGCGGAGCGACGGCGACGGCAGCGGCGGTGCAAGGGAACCTCCCGTTGGAGATTGTGCGACGGTGCACAAAGTCTTGCGGTGATCGATGGTAGGCAGTGGGCGGGCTCCGGCCAACCCATTGGACCAACGATTCACCGGGACGTCGGGCACCGCCGCGTTCCGGTCGGACCGGCGCGGGTTATCCGCCGGCGGGTACGGGCAGGTCGTGGGCGGTGAAGGCGGGCGCCGCCGGTGCCGTGGCCGCGGCCGTGGTGGAGCGGGCGGCGGCGAAGGTGGTCGGGACGACTTCGTAGACGCGGGTCTGGTTGGTGCCGGTGCGGTAGGAGTAGGCCCAGGTGGGTCCGCTGGAGTTGGTGTAGGTGAAGGCGGTCGGGTCGGTGGCCGCCGCCTCGTAGCTCTCCTGCTTCCAGGCCCGCCAGGTGCCCGAGCCGGGCGTCTGCTCGCCGGTGTTGTACACGTATCCGTCGTCGGCGCGGGCCACGATCTCGGTGTTGCCGGTCACCGGGCTGATGACCGCGGACGGCGCACCGGCGAAGGTGGCGTCGCCGACCTGGGACCAGGCGTCCGGGAAGGCGGCCCCCTCGGTGGCCTGCCGCACCGTGACGATGTGCCCGTCGGCGTCCCGGGCGAACACGGCGAGTCGGTAGCCCGGGTAGACCACCACCGCCGGCGTACCGGTGAAGCCCGTACCGGCGAGGTTGGTCCAGGCCGAGAGGGTGCCGTCGCCGCTGAAGAGGGCGGTGGTGATGGAGCCGGAGGAGTTGACGCCGAACAACTGGACGCCGTCGCGGACGGTGACGGCGGTCAGCGGCCGGCTGTGGCTGCCGCCGTTCAGGGGCAGCCAGCTCATGAAGTAGCCGTTGGCCGCCTGCTCGCCGCGGTACCAGGGCCGGCCCTCCGCGTCGACGGAGAACTGCACGAGCCGGCCGTCCGGCAGCTTCGCCGTGGTGGCGTGCTGGGCCATCGCGCCGGCCAGGTCGACCCAGTTCGACCAGTCGGCGCTGGACTGGGTGGCCTGGTCGCGCGTCCAGACGCTGCCGTTGACGTTGTGGGCGGTCACCACCACGCGGCCGTCGGCCTGCTCGGCGAGCGACGGCTGACCGGCGAACGCCTCGTTGTCGTGGATGGGGGTCCACTGGACGCTGTTGAAGTCGCTCGGGTCCGCCTGGCGTCCGTGGACGAGCCGGCCGTTGCCGTCCGTGTAGGCGTACTCCAGGGTGCCTGCGGAGGACTGGAGGATGCTGGTGGCGGCGTCGCCCTCCAGCGCGATCGAGGGCGAGGCCGGGGTGTGGCCGGTGGTGACGGCGCAGGTGTCGGGGGCGGCGGTCACGTTGAGGTAGCCGGCCCAGCGGTCGGAGCCGATCACCTTGGCGGCGACGGCGAAGGCGTCGGTGTCCTCGTCGTAGCGGTAGTAACGCAGGTTGCCGTCCGGCATCACGCGCAGCAGGGTGTCGCCGCCGAGCGACGCCAGGTCGCCCTCGGTGTTCCAGCCGGAGTAGCTCACCCGTACGTGGCGCTCGATCCAGCGCTGGCTGGTGAAGTCGTAGCGGGAGCGGTAGAGGGAGCCGGTGGCGGCTTCCCGTCCGTAGATCACTCCCTCGTCACCGGCGACGATGGCGTCGTAGCGGCTCCAGTCGGCGTCGACGATCTTGTCGCCGCCGGGGTACCAGGAGCTGGTGTCGGCGAAGTACTGGTGCCAGCGCAGGGCGCCGTTCTCGTCGAGTCGCCAGATGTGGTCGCCGCGGTCGACGGTTATCTTGTCGCGGTTCGCGGCCTGTTGATACTGGCCGAAGTTGTTGCTGATCTTCTTGTGGTGGATGTCCCAGGTGCCGGAACTGGTGCGCCGGCTCAGGTACAGACCGTCGGCCTTGACGCCGTACAGCTCCCCGCCCGGGCCGGCCATGACCTGCCCGTAGCCGGACCAGCCGGTGTCGATGGTGCTGGGCGACGGCATCGTGCCGCCGGTCAGCGGGGTGGGCATGGCCTGGCGCAGCAGGTTGCCGGCGGTGTCCACGGCGTACGTGGGCCCGGTGGCGGCACAGGTGACTGCGGCGGCGGCCTGGGCGGGGGTGGGCGCGAGCGCCACGACGGGCAGCGCGGCGGCAGCGGTCACGAATGCGGCCAGCCGGCGACCGGCTCGTCTTCGCGTCGGGTGTCTCATCGATGTCCTTCCCTCACGGAGCCGAATCTCTTGATCACCGGACGTTAGGCAACGGTCGGTGAACTGGGCAGTGTCGGACGGGAGAACGACTCGTGTTTCCCTGTGTGGATCCACTGAACAGTCAGTGAAACGGCTGACAACGACGTCAGGCCGCCGCCAGCTCGCACCACACCAACTTGCCTCGATTGCCGCCTTCGACCAGCGGCTGCCACCCCCACAGATCGGCGCAGGCCCGCACCAGGGTCAGGCCCCGCCCGTCCTCCAGTTCACCGGCGGGCCGGTCGGGCGCCGGGGGCGGTGCGGGCGGCTCGGGGTCGGTGTCCCACGCCGCGATCCGCAGCACGCCGCCCGACCAGCGCAGCCGGAGTCCGGCGGGGCCCTTGGTGTGCCGTACGGCGTTGGAGACCAGCTCGGCCGCGAGCAGTTCGGCGGTGTCGACGAGGCGGATCAGACCGTGCACGGTCAGGATCAGGCGGAGGGTGCGGCGGCTGACGGTGACGGCGCGGACGTCGTTCGGGATGTAGAGGGTGTACTCCCAGGGGGCGGTTTCGGGCATGGGGCAGCTCCAGGTGTGGGGTGGGGTGATGAGCGACGGGCCGGTGTCATTGCCGCGCCGCGATGGCAGGGCGGAGCGGTGCGCTTCCGGACCCACGGTTGCAAAGGGTGGTATTCGCATCACCGACGGTAGATCTATACATAGAGACAGAGCAAGCTGATCACGTAAACTGACACCGAACGAGTCGCGCCCGTGGGCGCATTGAGGCGAGGAGCAGTCGAAAGCTGTGAGGCGTGAATCAACTGCCCATCAGGCGCGTCTGGCGACTGAGCTGCGCAGACTCCGAGAGGCGGCGGGTCTCAGTGCGCGCCAGGCAGCCGCACTGCTTGGAGTGAGCCCTGCTCAGATCACCCACATCGAGTCGGCGCTCGCGGGAGTGAGCGAAAAGCGGCTTCGTCGGCTCGCTGCCCACTACTCCTGCACGGACGAGACCTTTGTCAATGCGCTTGTCCTCATGGCGACAGACCGCACACGGGGCTGGTGGGAGGAGTACCGGGGCTTGCTGCCCACGTCGTTCCTGGATCTCTCCGAGCTGGACCATCACGCCACGTTCCGGAAGGACGTAGCCGTCCTGTTCGTACCGGGGCTGTTGCAGACGGAGGGGTACGCCAGGGCGGTCTTCTCCAACAGGATTCCGGAGCTGCCGACGGAAGAACGCGAACTGCGTGTACGTCATCGACTGGCTCGGCGCGTGATCATCGAAGCGCCGGCGCCCATCCCGTACGAGGCGGTGATCCACGAGTCGGCACTACGCATCAGGGTCAGCGACCGGGCCGCCTCGAAGGCTCAACTGGCTTACCTGCTCGCGGCCTCCGAAGCGGAGCACATCACCCTACGAGTCATCCCCTTCGACCTGGACGGCTTTGCCAGAGCATCAAGCTCCATGACATACGTGGGTGGCCCCCTGCCCAGGTTGGACACAGTGGTGCGCGACGCCCCTCACGGCTCCGTATTCATCGACTCCGAAGCCCAACTGGCCGCCTACCGGACGCGCTTTCGTAAGGTGGAGGAAGCATCGCTCGCACCCGACCGGTCGCGTGACTTGATCCACAAGCTGGCGAAGGAACTGTGATGGCCCCCGAGACCGACCGTGGCACCTGGCGGAAGTCGTCGTACTCCGGTGAAGGCGACGGCAACGATTGCGTCGAAATCTCACAAGCCCCCACCCGCGTAGCGATACGCGACTCAAAGGCCCCGACTGCCCACCCCCTCACCTTCCCGGCCGCCGCCTTCACTGCCTTCGTCAGGTCACTCAAGTCCTGAGCATCCTCGCCCTCGCATCAGCCGGGCTGGACCGTGAGCGGCATCAGTTCACCGTCGCCCCACCGCACCGCGATGGCCGTACGCGGATCCACGCCCGCGACGGCGTACGCTGTGGCAGGTCCGCGAGGAACCGTGTTGTCAGGACCGTTCGGGGTGTCGACACAGGGCGGGAACACCGCGGTACCGAGGGCAGCGCCCACGGTGAAGTCAGCGCCGGCCGCATCCGTGTAGGTCCGGCCTCCGTACGTGACCGTGATCGCGCAGGAGCCCGCCGCTTCTCCACCGCCGCCCGACACCGTGCAGGCGGCGGCCAGCACGGCCACGGCAGTGATGGTCAGGGGGACTGTCAGGATGCGTTGACTCATCGGCGGGGCTCCTCGTTACGTCGGGTCGGTTCATGACCACGACGCGGCGCGGGGCGAGAACGTTCAATCGCGCATGGGCTCAACGCAGCTCTCGATGAAGCGCCGGACGCGAGCTTGATGATCGGGGACCCACCCCTCTTCCAGGGCGATCGGGGCGCGGACGATCACCATGCAGGTGGACTCGTCCTCCACGAGAACCTCGGAGCAGTCCCGTTCACCTTCGAGGTGAACGCTCACCGCGGGGCCGCGATCCGTCCGCATCCAGGTGACATCTCGCCCCAGCGACAGCGCTTCCAGCGCCTGACCCCAAGCTTCGAGTATCGGCCGGGAAAGAGCCGCACCAACTCCACCGGGAACACGCTGTCACCTCCATGACGTACCAGTGTCGCGTTGCCGCTGACGCGCCAACGAGGACGCGCGAGCTGACAGCCGCGGCTCTCCGTCCGGCATGACATCCAGAACCACGGCCTCAAGCACTTCGCCCTCGGCCGGAAAGTCGGGCGGCGCCGGATGCTGAGCACTATCGCTCAGCATCATGAAGTCGATGAAAGCCGGTACGTCTGTCTCGGGGTCGACGACTCTCACCTCGACGCCAAAGCGCCCTCGATGTCCCGTGACCACACAACGCACGATCTGTGAGTGACGAAGGGCGCGAAACTTCATCACTTGATTCCCGTCCCGCTCGGAGCCACGCCTGACCGGAAATCTTCGACTCGCCTTGCGTCCGCGTCCGTGAACTCAAGGATATCCAAAGCGGTTTCGCTGTCTCTAGTCGTCGCTTCCTTATAGATCAGCCATATCCCCTCCCTGACGGCGGATCGACAGTCCATCTCCAAGTCAGGCAGTCCAGCCTCCACCTCAGTAGAGTGGGACTCTCCTGTAACGAGGTACCAGAGCATGTTCAGGAAATGAGTCCTGGCGTACTGCGGCAGGTCCTCCGTCAGAGCCGCGAGCATAACTGGCACGGCGTGTGGTGCCACTTGGAACAGCATGGCCTCCCGCTCCAAGTGACCGTCCAGCGTGTGCCCGATGGTCTCTTCCAGGGTCCTGGCCTCGATGAGGGTGACCAGCGAGGACACGATGTGCGCACCGGTCTGCCCACACCCGCATCGAAGCGAGGCCCAGTCGTGTCGCCCCAACTCGATAACCCAAGCCCTCGTCCTGTCTGCGACATGCACGGAATCTCCAAGATATTTATGTCAGGTCAGCGCGGGAGTCGCAGCAGAAGGGCAGTCGGCTCTTTGGACACTCGTGCGTGTAACGCTCGGCCGAGGAACGCACCGCGCAGGCCGCCGAGACCAGCTCGACATCCGCGTACCCACCGCCATCGAGCATCGCAGCGGCCATACCGAGCGGAACGACGAAGTCGGCCTGGGCCTCCGTCAGCATCGTCTCGACCGAGCCTGAATCATTGGGCAGCACCAGGTCCAGGATCCGACGCGGCGTCTGCGCCAGTGCCGGCAGGTCCGTCTCCCGGAAGATGCCTGCCCTGTCGTCGTACTCCGCGAACCCGACTCGATTGATCCGCGGCAATTCAGCGTTCATACCGTGCCGCATCGGGGCATCGACACCGCGTCACTTTCTGTCGCTGTACGCCTCGACCTGTTCCGCCATCTCCTCCAGGGCCTGCGCCCCAATGACATGTTCCAGGGAGTCACCCACGAATTCACGGGCGCGAGCCAGCCGTGCGGGAAGCTTGTACTCCACTACATAGTTGACGAGCGTCAGGGGGTCCTCTCCCGCTCCGATTCGCGACAAGACCCGGTCCAGAGACACCACATACTCCTCCAAGTCGCGAAACAAGTCGGACATTCCCGTCAGTTCTACTGGCACAACCTGAGTCACGCCTGTCACCTTCCTACTTGGATTCGGCACCCCTGGACCGCGCATTGACTCCGACGCATCGGAGACCAGGCACGGCACACTCAGCTCGACGGAATATCTGCGATCGTCACTTGTCCATCCATCAGGCACTCGATGAGAACGGAACCATCGAGCGGATAGATCCAGAAGTGCGGACCCGCGTCAAGGATCTCCCGCGCATACCGCACAACCACGTCCACACTCAGCGTGACGGTCGGCAGCGCCAGGTTGCCCCAGAAGAGGGCGACGCGAGATCCATCCCGTGCATACCGAGGGAGCAGTTCCGCCGCCATCCTCGCCCAGTCTTCCTCGTCACCCCACCAGAGGCGGTCCTCGTACGAGGCAGATTTCCAGTCGAGCGCCGCGCTGAAAGTGGGAGGAAATCTGTTGAGACTTACCGCTTCCAACTGCCGACTCTCGGCAAGACTCAACTTCACCACTCCGTAGGCGTCGCCACCGTCCGGATTATTCATGAAGTCCGGGAGGTAATCCGGCCGAGTTCCGTAAAAGTTGTCTGTCATTTCGGTAAATGGGCGCCTTCCCGGTCACCGCCTTCTCCGCGGTCACGTCAGTCGTCCTGGACCATGAGGAGCGCAATGTCGCCCTCGTCCCATCGCACCGCGATCGCTGTCCGCGACTTCAAGCCCTCTGCAGCGTACGCCGGGTCGACTCATGTCCCGCAGTGTCCTCACAGTGCCGCTCCGGTATGAATTCCCTAACAAAGTCACTCATTTTCGCCCCCATGCCACAGTTGGATCTATCTCAATCCGGATGAGAAGGTAACAATGGGGCCATCTTCAGTATCAATAACCCGAACCTCGAAATGCCGATGAGGGAATTCGGCAGACAGTGCGGCACTCCACGTTTTCGCGACACATTCAGCGAAGTACCTCTGCGCCCGCCACTCCTCTTCACCGTCACCCGGATCGACAATCTGCCAGACTCGTAGTTGATTCAGTGTCGCCTCAATTTTCGGCATGTCACCGGAGAGGCTTTCGCGCCAGGCCGCAAAGTTCGATTCTTCGTATACCCGATCCCAAAGCACACATCCCTCCACTTCAACAAAACGAGGCCAGAAGATCCGAGAAAATGCCACCACCATTCCCATATCGCCACGACTTTTCACATAATCCAGATAATCAACATCCCCTCCCCATTCCTGGACCCACGCTCTAATTCCAGGGTAATCCGTCGGGTCAATCACAGATGACTCCTCGCGTCACTTACGTAGGGAATGGTCATTTCGGCCACCCAGAGAGATGCAGATGCCCCGCACAACTGGAGTTCAAATACCTCAGGCGCCCGCCATGATATTGCGAGCGCCTGAGGTGGTGCACTTCTATCAGCATTCAATTTCGACTGTACCTACCGACAGCCGCACAGCTCATCGTCGGGACGCAGAGGGCGCGGCATTTTTGCCCAGTTGCGAAACACCTGTCCCGTTTTTAGATTGGTGTGCTTCTCCATGCCGAGAATATGCGGGGCCGGTATGCCGGCATGCGGCGCCGAATCAGGGTCGATGTCCGCACGTTGGGAGATTGCACCCTCCTCATCATACCGCGCATACGCAGTAACCGTCCCATCCTCCTTCTGACGGAAGAGCGTCTCCCCGGGGTTAGCAGTCTTGGGGAAGCGTCCGCTGACGTGCCGTGCACCCGCAAGGCTCAATCCGCCTGTATCGCAGTTGTGCACCAGAACCGGCGCAGCCCCCGCCGCCACGAAGAACGTGTGCGCCCGGTCGACCGTCAGGTTATGGACCGTCGCGCCCTGGGTCCACGCTCGTACCGCTGTCACCTCGACCTTCGCGCCCGAGCCCGTGCTCAGCCACTGGCCCGGCTTCAGGTCGCCGGCGTCCAGCCATTCCTTCAGATCGGGGACCCAGAAGGGGCGGCCCTCCGTGGCCGTGGCCGTGGTGAACCGCTGTCGCGTCGCCCGCGGCGCCGTCCGTGTCGATCGTCAGGGCAACCAGGTGCATCTCGCCCTGCCGGTGATGGTGCCGGTGACCTTCTCGGACGAGGTCCGGTGGGCCGGGAGTCTCACCGCCTGCCTTCTTGGCGGCTCTGGCGGCGACGTCTTCGCCTACGCCCCGAGCACATCCATCAGGTGATCGTCCAGTTCGGCCGCCCAGTCCTCACGCCGCCAAGGTCTGAGCTGCTGCCGCGCCCGCCGCAACCGGAGCGCGGGCACCCGGCCTCCGGTGCCGACAGCCGCGGCCACACGCTCATGGAGGATAGTCAACTCCCTGGTCGCCATGACCACCGACCGAGCGCGCGGCTGGTGGGAGGAGTTGGCTTTATCCACGAGAACGGACAGCAAATGTTCACCACTTCGGGAGGCACCACTACCTGGTGCTGTTCGATTGCGCAGCTCCGGAGTGTGAGCACCGGCGTCGTCTGGCAGTCGGCTAGAAGAGACCGGCTTGCATGTGGTGCGTGAGGTTGTCGAGGATCTCGCGCAGCAGCGGACTGCGGACCGCCGGCAATCGGACCAGGGTGTGCTGGAAGGTTCCCGGGTCGGCTCGGAACAGGTGGTGGGGGCGTGGCGGGGGCGGGTCGTCGCGCAGTACGCCGTCGGGCATGGTTCCCGAGGTGGGGAGGTAGAGGTGTGGTTCGGGGAAGGCCATCCACATCCATATCCCGAACGGCAGTGGCACCGGGCGTGCAGATGTGTCCGGGCCGGCCGGGCTCCAGAGTTCCCCTGTCTGCGGGTGGGTTGGCACGAGGATCATGTCGGCGTCCGGACCGGGGGCGGACAGCTCCGGACCGGCCAGGACGGCACGTCGCGCTGGCTGGTCCGCGGGCAGCAGGGCGTCGAGGGCGCGTTGGAACACTTCCGTGATCAGGCCGGGCGGGACCGTCACCGGTCGGCCGTCGGAAGCTGCCAGGAGGTGGGCCAGGGCCCGACCGGCTGCCGCTTCCCACTGTGGGCTCCATGACCACCAGTGGTCCAGCCCGCGGAGCGAGCCCCATCTGCTGACCGGCTCCATCGGGGGCGTGGCTACCGCCTCCTCCAGCAGTTCCTCCCAGGAGAGGATTGCGGTGTCGGAGTCGGTGTCGTCGACGGGGAGGCGGTGCACGGCGTCCGGCGCGAGCCAGACCGCCTGCCAGAGTGAGCAGTCGTCGATCCGGCTCGCCACCGGCAGGCCGCACGCCTCGCAGGCCATGTTGGGGCCGTCACCCCAGTCGAGGCCGCAGCAGTAGCCGCCGGCTTCGTGCGGGATGAGCACGGTGCCGCGGGTATCCCCGGGGGCGATGACGACGGTGCCGGGTGCGCTGTCGGACAAGGCGTAGAGCGGAGCGTAGATACCGCGGGCCGCCGCCTCGGCCGGGTCGAATTCCTCCCACCTCCGCCACGGCGGCCCCCAGGGCTCCGGTTCCACGGCGAATGTGCCCGACTCCATGAGCACCGGGAGCTGGATCCCGTTCCCATACTTCTGATGGGCATGAACCGGCAGCGCGACCGGGGACAGCGGGATGGTCAGCTCGGCGCCACATCCCGCGCACACGAAAACGAACAAATGTCCTCCGTGAAGAAAGCAGGGGGCATCGTCGCAGCTCTGTGGCGGACCTTCCACGTGTTTTCTCATCTGCGGCGCGGGACTGTGCACCGCCACGGTGTGTAACGCACCGTTCGAATCCCCGACGTGCCAAGTGCCTCCCGAAGTGGTGAACATTTGCTGTCCGTTCTCGTGGACAAAGCCAAGGAGTACCGAGGCCTGCTGCCCACACCTTTCCTCGACCTCGCCGAACTGGAGCACAACGCCGCGTTCCAGCGCGAAGTCGCGGTTCTGTGCGTACCCGGCCTGTTGCAGACGTAGGAATACGCTCGCGCCATCTTCTCGTCACGGGTGCCTGAACTGACGCCCGCGGAACTCGAACTACGTGTGCAGCACCGCTTGAGGCGCCAGCGCATCACCAGCCCGTACGAGTTGGTGATTCACGAGGCTGCCTTGCGCATCAGAGTCGGTGACCGCGCCGCTTCCCGGGCGCAGCTCACCACACTGTTGCAGCTCTCCGAGGCTGATCGCATCACCGTGCGCGTCATCCCCTTCGACCTGGACGGATTCACCCGAGCCACCAGCGCCATGACGTACGTGGGCGGGCCCGTCCCCAAGCTGGACACAGTGGTACGTGACGTGCCTCACGGCTCGGCCTTCATCGACCGCGAGGCACAACTGGGCGTGGTCCGAACTCGCTTCCGTAAGGTGGAAGCCGTATCGATGAGCCCCGAACGGTCACGCGACTTCATCAACCGGCTGGCGAAAGAGTTGTGAGGAACGGCATGGACAACTGGCGCAAGTCGTCCTACTCAGGCCCGGATGACGGCAACGCCTGCGTGGAGATAGCCAACTCCCCCACCCACGTGGCGATACGCGACACGAAGACGGCCCCGACCGCCCGCATCCTCACCTTCCCGGTCGCCGCGTTCATTACCTTCGTCAGGTCACTCAAGTCCTAGCCTCGAAGTTTCGTGACAGGCCACGAAACTTCGAGGCTAGTCTCCCAGGAACCAGAGGTAGAGATGTGACCCATTCTCCACCCGGAGACAGAGCTGCTCGATCTCCGCCACCGCATCAGGCCCGAGGGTTTCCCTGACAGACTGGTCGAGAATCTCACGCCGAAGCCTTGCCGCCTGCCGTGCATTGAACATCGTGTCCGCGTACGGAAGCAGACTCCCAAGGAAGGGAAACTTCTCCTCATCGATATGCTGGAAAGTTTCCATCCAATCCAGCCCACGCGTTCCGCGCAGCACGATCTCACCGCTCTCCGTCCGCACCTGAGCATTGATCATCAGTCACCGCCTCTCGTCAGTTCGGGTGAACGCTCTCGACCGCGCCGTCCCGCACCCATACCGCAACCGAGTACAGATCGTTCCCGTCCGCGTCATAGCCGATCGGATGACGGCTTTTGATGTCGAGAACGTGCCGGTGGGCGGAACCAGTACCCAGGTTCATGTTGTCCATCGGCTTTCTCATCGCCAGCTTGGACCAGTTCCGAATGTGTTCCGGCTTGACCCAGTCTTCGAATTTCGACTTCTCCGCCCACTTCCAGGCGTCCGCGTGATTGGCGTCATGCCTCGGAAGGACGTGATCGTTCATCACCTTAGGTGAGACGGCGCCGGACCCACAGTTGTGCACCAGAACCGGCGCAGCCCCCGCCGCCACGAAGAACGTGTGCGCCCGGTCGACCGTCAGGTTGTGGACCGTCGCGCCCTGGGTCCAGGCCCGTACCGCTGTCAGTTCGACCTTCGTGCCCGAGCCCGTGCTCAGCCACTGGCCCGGCTTCAGGTCGCCGGCGTCCAGCCATTCGTTCAGGTCGGGGACCCAGAAGGGGTGGCCCTCCGTGGCGGTCAGGACGGCTGTCGCGTCGCCGGCCGGGCCGTCCGTGTCGATGGTCAGGGCGACCAGGTGCTTCTCGCCCTTGCCGGTGATCGTGGCGGTGACCTTCTCCGACGATACGGACTCGCCTGTCGTCGGGTCGGTGGCCTTGACCGAGTCGCCTACGTCCACGTCCTCGATGGGTTTGCGGCTGCCGTCGGCCATCACCACCTTGGTGCCTTCGACGAAGCTGTTGGCCGAGGCCGCGACCCCCGCGACGTCCACGGCGCAGGACGTGTACTCCACCGCTGTGTCCAGCTTGTCGGCGGCTTCAGCGATCTTGTCGCCGTACTTCGCCGCCTTGGCCGCCATCCGGCCCGCCTTGGCCGCGCGGACCACGCCCGCTCCCGCGCCGCCCGCCAGCGCGCCGGCCACCGTGGCCGCCGCCCAGGCGCACGCCTCCATGTCGCCCTTGGTCAGGCAGTCCTTGAAGTCGTTGAAGCCGGAGGCCTCGGCCGCGATCTCCAGGCCCGCCTTCAGGCCGTCCCGGATGTAGGGGGCGGCGGCGCGGGCGAACTCCGTGGCGGCCTGGACCGCGCTGGAGACGGTCTCCACGACCTCGCCGGCCGCCGCGACCACCGCGTCCCGCAGGTCGGTGGCCGCCTGGGCCGCGTCCGCGATGACGTTGCGGGCGGTGTCGACGATCTGGGCGGGGAGGTTGGCCGCTGCGGAGACGATGTCCTTGGTCACCGAGATCAGGGGTTTCACCGCCGCCGCTATCTCCGGGAGCGGGCTGTGCTGGATCGCGTAACTTACCGCCGCCTTCGCCTTCTTGGTGATGGCCTTCGCGCGGGCCACCGCGGCGCGTTTCGCCGCCGCCGCCTTCTCGCGGGCCCACGCGGCCGCCGATTTCGCCGCCGAGGTCGCCTTGCTCGTCACCCAGCTGACCGCCGAGGACACCTTCTGCACGGCCCAGCTGACGGCCGACCTGGCCTTGTTGTAGACCCAGCTGGCCGCCCTGCTGATGGCCCGGCCGACCGCCTTCACCGCGGAGACCGCGACCCGCCATGCCTTCTTGACGACCGACTTGACCTTGCTGGCCACCTTCTTGACGCCGCTCTTGATGGCGCTGCCGACCTTCTTCACCCCGGAGGCGACCTTCTTGCACCAGCCGCAGCTGGGCCAGTGGCCGTCGGCGTCGACGTAGTCGAGTGGTGCGCCGGCGCCGTAGGTGTAGCGGTTGGCGAGGATGGAGGCGCCGCCCGCGTAGTCCACCGAGTCGCGGGAGTCGAAGGTGCCGGTGCCGGAGTCGTACCAGCGGGCGCCCATGTTCACCTGGTCGGTGTCGGGGTCGGTGTAGTCGCCCTGGTAGCCGAGTTCGCCCGCCACTCCGGAGCCGGTGTCCTCGGACTCCACCTCCTCGCCGAACGGGCTGTACGTGGTGGAGTCGGTCAGCTCCGTCAGGTCGGCGTCGGTGGCGTCGAAGTCGCCGACCACGTCGCCGTGCGAGTCGGTCAGGATCAGTTGCGCGGTGCCGTTCTCCGAGACCGACATCAGCTCGTCCATCGGGCCGCGGCCGTAGGAGGAGGTGCCGTCGCTGACCGGGTCGGGGCTGAGGCCCGCGTAGGTGAAGTCGGTGCCGTTGCGGGAGTCGACGCGGTCCAGGGAGTCGTAGGAGTACGACACGTCGCCGGCTTGGAGCAGGCGGTCGAAGGCGTCGAAGGCGAAGTCCTCGGTCAGGCCGGAGCTGGTGCGGGAGGACAGGGTGCCGCGTTCGGAGTAGGTGTAGGTGTAGTCGCCGTCGGACTGGACGCGGTTGCGTTCGTCGTAGACGGCGGTCTTGTCGCCCTCCTGGGTGCGGTTGCCGGAGTCGTCCCAGGCGTAGGCGGTGGTGTCGTCGCCGTTGGTCCAGGAGGTGAGGCGGCCGGCCTGGTCGTAGTCGTAGGTGTTGTCGGCCGCGTTGCTGCCGGTGACCTTCTTCGAGGTCAGGTGGTCGTTGTCGTCGTAGCCGTAGTCGATGGCGGTGACGGCCCGGCCGGTGCTGTTGGTGAGGGTGTCGGTGTCGATGCGGCCCAGGTCGTCGTAGCCGTAGCTGCGGCTCTGGCCGGCGCCGTAGGAGACCTGGCGGAGGGTGCCGGAGGTGTCGTAGGCGTAGCTCTGGGACGTTCCGGTCAGGGAGTCGTTCGCCGTGGTCAGCTGCTGCTTGGTGTAGGTGAACTGGGAGGTGCCGGCGGCGTCGGTGCGGCTGGTGAGCAGGCCGTCGTCGTCGTAGGTGTAGCTCGCCTCGCCGGACGGGCCCTTGGCCTCCAGCAGCAGGCCGCGGTCGTCGTAGGTGTAGGTGTTGTCGCCGTCGGGGGTGGCGGCGGAGGTGAGGCGGCCGGCCGCGTCGTAGCCGTAGGAGCGGTCGGCGGTGGCGGTCTCGGCGCCGGTGCCGGTCTCCTTGACCAGTTGGCCGGTGTTGTCGTAGACCCGGTTCTGGGTGACGCCGCCGGGGGCGGTGGCGCGTACCGCCTGGCCGGCCGCGTCGTAGGCGGTGGTCCAGGTGCGGTCGGCGGCGTCCGGGTCGGCGTCGGTGGCCGGCTCGATGACCGACTCGGCGAGGCCGAGGGTGTTGAAGGTGTAGATGGTGGAGTTGGAGCGGCCGTCGGTGTAGCGGGTGCGGTTGCCCGCCGCGTCGTAGCCGAACGACGTGGTGATGGAGTCGGTGTCGGTGACCGGCTCGGTCTGCTTGGTCAGGCGGCCCAGCGCGTCGTAGGCGTAGCTGGTGGTGTGGCCGAGCGGGTCGGTCGACCCCACCAGGTTGCCGGCGTCGTCGTAGTCGTAGTCGATGGTGCGCAGGGCGTTGCTGTTCGGGGCCAGGTCGGACTCGGAGACGAGGCGGCCCGCCTGGTCGTAGAGGAGCGACGAGGTGCGGCCGAGGCCGTCGGAGCGGCGGACCTCGCGGCCGGCCAGGTCGTAGCCGAAGTCGGTGAACGAGCCGCTGGGTTCGGTCAGGCGGGTGACCTGGCCGAGGCTGTCGTAGGTGAACGTGGTCTTCGCGCCGCTGGGGTCGGTCTGCGCGGTGACGTTGCCCGCGTCGTCGTAGGAGTAGGCGGTGGTGAACGCGTCCTCGGTCGGCTTGCGTTCGATCTGCGTCTGGGTGACCGGGCGGTCCAGGTCGTCGTAGGTGGTCTCGGCGCGGGCGCCGGTCGGGCCGGTGACGGAGAGGACCTCGCCGGTGCGGGTGTAGGTGTACTTCCACTGGGCGCGGTCGTCGCCGGTGCCGGTGGGCTCGTCGCGGGTGGTGACCCGGTTCAGCCGGTCGTAGCTGTAGCGGGTGACCTGGTCGAGCGGGTCGGTGGCCTCGGTGACGTTGCCGAGCGCGTCGTAGCGGTACTGGGTGGTGGGGGTGAGAGGCGTGCTGGTGCCGGGCGCGGTGTACGCGGCCGACGAGGCGCTGGTCTGCCGTCCCAGCCGGTCGTACTCGGCGTGGCTGACGTTGCCCAGCGGGTCCTGGGTGGAGGTGGCGGCGCCGTAGGTGTCGTAGCCGACGATGGACAGTGCGCGGGTGCTCTGCGCGGTGCCGCCGTTCTGCTCGGCGTCGGCGGCGGGCGCCAGCGTGGAGATCTGCCGGCCCAGCGCGTCGTAGGCGTAGTCGGTGACGTTCCCGGCCGGGTCGGTCACGGACTTCGTCAGCCCGCGCTGGTCGTAGGCGTACACCGTGGTCAGCGTCTCGGTGCCGTTGGTGACGATCTCCCGGGTGGCGTTGCCCGCGGTGTCGTACTTGTAGTCGACCTGCTCGGGGGTGGCGCTCACCGGCCACGGCACGTGGGACGGGTTGCCGCTGTTCTTCGTCGTGAGGACGTTGCCGGCCTGGTCGTAGGTGTAGCTGGTGGAGCGGGCCAGGCCGTCCGGGTCGGTCACGGTGGAGGCGACCCGGCCGACGGGGTCGTAGGCCGTCTTGGTGACGGTCTGCCCGTTGTCGGTGGTCTCCTTGGTGACGTTGCCGGCGCCGTCGTACTCGTTGGCCTCCACCACGATGTCGCGGGTGGTGCCGTCGGCGTTGTGGAAGCCCTTCAGGGTGATCGACTTGACCAGGTCGTCGCCGTAGTACTGGTACTCCAGGGTGCGGCCCATGGCGTCGGTGTGCTGGGCGAGGCGGCCGGCCATGTCGTAGGCGTAGGACTGCATGACCAGGTCCTCGCCGGAGCCGTCGGCGCCGTCGGGGTCGCCGTCCCAGTCGACCAGGCGCACCTCGGCGATCATGTTGCGGGCGGTGTAGGCGTACTCGAAGCGGTTGCCGTTGCCGTCGACCATGAAGGTCTGGTTGCCGAACGGGTCGTAGCCGTAGGAGGTCTCGTTGCCCTCGGCGTCGGTGACGCGGACCGGGCGGCCGTGGTCGTCGAGTTCGTACGTCATCGCGCGCGGCAGGTCGGCGCCGACGATGTCGTCGATCTCGGTGGCCGTCACCACGCCGTCCGGGTCGTACGTGGTCGTGGTGCGCTGCTGGTGCTGGGCGCCGGTGACGGCGTCGCCGACCCCCGGGTCCGTGGAGGACACCAGCCGGGACAGCTTGTCGTACTGGTAGGTGGTGGTGACGCCGGCGGGCTGGCTGTCGGAGATCTCGGTCTCGCTGAGCCGGCGGCCGATGGCGTCGTAGGTGTAGCGGGTGATCAGGCCGGACGGCTCGGTGACCTCGGCGATGTCGCCGCTGTTGAAGTAGGCGTAGCGGGTAATGGCGCCGCGCGGGTCGGTGCTGGTCTTCAGCAGGCCGGTGGGGGTGTTGCCGCCGTCCCGGGCCGGTTCCACACCGGTGGTGTAGGTGTTGAGGACCGAGCCGCTGTCCGGGTTCTTCTGGGTGAGCAGATTGCCGTTGGTGTCGTACTTGTACGTCGTCAGGTAGCGGTTGTCGGTGGCGCTGGTGGAGCGGGCGTCGCGGGTCTCGGTGGGCAGGTCGATCCGCAGGTCCAGCTCGTCCAGGCCGGCCGGGTAGGTGGTGTACGAGGTGTGGCAGTCGCCCTTGGCCCGGCAGGTGGTCTGGCTGTTGACGTTGCCCCGGTCGTCGTAGCCGAGGGTGACGGTGTCGCCGGTCTCGCTGGTGGTGACGGTCTGGTAGCCGCGGTCGTCGTAGGTGTAGCTGCGGATGGCGACGCCGTCGACGGGGTGCCGGATGAAGTCGGGGCTGCCGTCGTCGTTGCCCGGCGGGGTGGTGCAGAACATCGGGTCGCCGGGGTCCGGGTCCGTGCAGACCTCGGTGGGCGCGGAGGTGGACGGGGACGGCGAGGGGGTCTCGTCGTACTGGCGGGTGCCCAGGCCCAGCGGTTCGCCGTAGCGCAGCAGTTGCGAGGTCATGCCGTCGTACTCGTAGAAGTACGGCTGGTCGACCGGGTCGTGCACCTCGACGGTGCGGCGCAGGTCGTCCGCGTCGCCGAAGACGGCGGGGGCGCCCAGCTCCCAGGTGCCGCCGTTCGCGTCGGTGTACTCGCTGACCCGGTCGCGGGCGGTGTCGTAGGCGACCTCGGCGGCGGTGCGGCCGCTGGGCAGCACCGTCTTCACGAGGGAGTCGGCGGCCTTGGTGCCCAGGGCGTAGTGGGTGGCGACCGCCTGGGAGCCCAGCGGGTGGTGGTAGACGGCGGCCTCGTCGATGGAGCCCGCGAAGGAGCGGGCCTGGGCGGTGCCCCAGCCGGGCCAGCTCGCCGGGGAGCTGGTGCGGGCCGCGCCGATCTGGTTGTAGGTGAGGTTCTGTGCCGCGAGCTGGCCGCCGGCCAGGGTGGCGGCCTGCTTGCCGTCCAGGTAGAGGGTCTGGGTGGAGCCGGAGACGGAGAGCGCGGCGTGGTGCCACTTGCCGTCGTTGACGTTGACGCTGGTGGCGGTCATCGGGTGGGCGGTGCCGTCCCAGAACTGGCCGCGCAGCTTGCCGTCGGTGCCGACGTACAGGGTGGGCACGCCGGTGCCGGGGGCGGTGCCCCACGCCTTGTCCTGGTAGCCGAGCAGTGGTCCGCCGACGCCGCTGGCGATGGTCTTGAACCACACCTCGACGGCCGCGTCCCGGCTCGCCTTCAGGGTGCCGCCGGGCAGCGTGACGCGGGAGGTGGTGCCGTTGAAGGTGGCGGCGGTGGAGGGGTCGCCGGTGGCGGCGCCCGCGGTGCCGAGGGTGACGTCGGTGTAGGTGCCGCGGTCCTTGCCGAGGTTGACCTCGATGGCGCTGCCGGCCGTCGTGCCCTCCTCCTCGCCGAACCGCCAGTAGGACTCGGGACGGGAGTCGCGCACCCCGGCCGCGTAGTGGCTGCCGGCGGTGTAGGTGTAGGCGGTGCAGCCGGCCGCGGGGTCGCAGACCTGGTCCAGGACGTCACCGGTGTAGGTGTACGTCCAGGCCAGCGGGGCGCCGTCGACGGCGTTGGTGGCGACCCGGGTGACGTGGCTGCCGGTCCAGGTGAAGGTCAGGGAGCGCTTGCTGCGCGGGTTCTCGGCCTTGGCGAGCTTGCCGCCCGAGTAGGTGTAGTTGACGACGTTGGAGGTCGCGTCGGTGATCTTGACGAGCAGGCCGGTGCTGCTGAAGGAGTACGTCGTCCCCGACTTGTCCTGGAGCGTCCAGGTGCCGGCGGTGGTGTCCTGGGCGAGCTTGGCGAACCGGCCGGGCGGCGGTGCGTAGCTGCCGTCGGGGTTCTTGCCGAAGCGGACGTCCCGGCCGTCGGGGTAACGGATGACGACGTTGCCGGTGCCGTCGTTGTCGGGGGTGAGCCGGATGTCGTAGCGGGTGGTCCAGCCGGTGCCGAAGGCCAGGTCGCGGCGCGGGTCGAGGCTGTTGTAGGTGCGTACGAGCGTCATGTCGGGGCCGACGCCGGCCAGGGAGGCGTCGATCGCCGAGGTCGCGTAGTTGCCGACCTGCGGATCGAACTCGAGGTCCTGGCCCTCGCTCAGCCGGGAGGTGATCTCCGGCTGCGGCACCGAGGTGAGCATGGCGATCTGCGCGGTGGGCACCTCGTTGCTCGCGTCCTTGGCGAAGCCGCGCCACAGGTACGTCTTGTTCCAGGACAGCCGGCCGGCCGGGACGGAGTAGGCGGGGCTGGACTGGTAGGCGGAGGTGACGCAGTTGACCGGCTTGTCGTCGTCGCCCTGCTCGCAGACCTCGAACTTGTACTGGAGGGTCTGCCCGGCGGGCGCGTCGATGTCGACGGCGCTGGCCCACAGCTGCGGGCTGAGGGTCTGCGCCTGGTAGCCGTTGGGCGGGTACTGCTCCTGCACCACGGGCGCGATGTCGAAGACCTGGAGGGAGAGCCGGCCGGGCGCGACCTGTTCGTCGGTGAAGACCGGGCCGCCGGACTTCACCATGGAGAAGTCCAGCATGTACGCGCCCGGCGGCAGCGCCTTGATGGTGGCGGTGAAGGTGGTCTTGGCGCCGTGGGCGACGTTGGTGGTCAGGTTGGCGGCGCGCTGCTGGGTGACCAGCTTGCCGTCCTTGTCGTAGGCCCGGTAGGCCAGGTAGTACCCGCCGGGCGTCCAGGTCTGCGCGCCCTTGTTGGTGACGGCGACCTTGACCTGGCCGGCCTGGTTCTGCAGGACCGGCGGGTCGGGGACCGGCTGGGTGAAGGAGTAGCTCGCGTTGTAGGGCGAGTGGGTGACGTACAGCTTGGGCGGGTTGGCGGTGCCGGTGCCGGCGAACTTCTTCCAGCCCAGCGAGTCGGTGGCCGACGCGCGCACCGACAGGCCGTAGTTGGCCTGGGTGCCGTCGACCCAGCGCTGCACCAGGTCGCGGCCGGACTTGCCGAGGTCGAACAGCTCGGAGGCGGCGGGGCAGGCGGACTTCGACTTGCCGGTGGCTATGTAGCCGTAGGCGAAGGACTTGGCGGCGAGGCTGCCGCCGACCGCGGGGCCGGGGTAGCTGAGGCCGGTGCCCGCGGACCAGGACTCGGTGACCGGGTGGACGGTGACCGGGCGGGCCTTGCAGGAGGGGGCGTCGTAGTTGGTCAGCTGGAGCTGGGCACCGAAGATCTTGTGGTACTTCAGCTCCTCGTCCAGCGAGGGGAAGCCGAGGTAGGTGGCGGTCGCACCGTCGGCGCCCTTGCCGGCCTGGAGTTCGCTGGTGCCGACGACGGAGGCGCCGCCGTCCTTGACGTAGACGCTGGTCTCGGCGGACGAGGTGTCCACGGAGGGGTCGACCATGACCGGGAAGACCCGCTCCGGGTCGCGCAGCCAGTTGGCGTCGACGCCGATCCGCAGCGTCTGGCCGCCGCCGGCCCGCTCGACGAGGTCGTAGGTCACGTCCTCGGAGCGGGCGGGGGCGCCCTGCTCGCCGCTGTGTCCGGAGTCCTCCATGAAGCCGGCCGGGATGACGCCGGCGACGCGGCCCTCGGCGTCGGTCAGCTCGACGGCGCCGGCCACGATCCGGGCCGTCAGCCCGTCCAGGGCGAGCGGGAAGTCGAAGGTGGTCGGGGCGTCGGCCGAGTTCAGGACGAGGGTTTCCTTGACGCCGCCGGCCTGGGAGTCGAGACGCAGATCGGTGTCCGCGAGGACGCCCTCATAGGTGACGGTGCTGCCCGCGGCGCGGCCCTGGACCGCGGCCGCGCCGCTCAGTCCGTACGACAGGCTCTGACCGCCGGACAGTTCGACGGTGGCCAGGCGGGCGGCGTCGGCCCGCTGGTCGACGCGGACGCCGACCGCGTCGGCGGTGTTGCGCCAGCCGTCGCCGTCCGCGCGCAGCGCCGGGTCGATGGGCTGCCAGGCACCGGCTGCGTCCCGGTAGTTGACAGGGGTCGGGGAGACCTCGGTGGTGCGGGTGCCGTCCTCGTTGGCGTAGGTGCGGCTGAACCCGTCGCGTTCGGCGGGCAGTTCCTTGCTGCGGGCGGCGTCGAAGCCGGTCACCCCGGGGGCCGGCGCGGTGACGGCCGCGGCCTTGTTGCGGGCCTGCTTCCCGGCCGCGGCGAGGCTCTGCTTGGCGTTCTTGAGCGGGTACTTGGACCGCAGGCTCTGCGGTACCTCGGTGTTGGTGTCGTTCTCGCCGACCAGGTGGTCCTTGCCGTCGGCGGACGCCCAGCGCTGGTCCGGTGCCGAGCGGCCCTCGGGGTCCCCGGGGAACAGCGGGATGCCGGTGCCGGACAGCTCCAGTGAGCTGACCGCGATCAGCGACGCCAGGACGATGCCGAGGGCCATGCCCCAGCGGCTGCGGCACAGCCGGCGGGCCAGCAGTCGTCGGGCGACGCTCCGGAAGCCAGGCACAGTTCCCCCTCAGGACCACACGCGGGTCATTAATCGACTTGTGGATCCTGAGAGTTGAGTGAAGATCTTGTCCAGGGGCGCACCGACTGTCCATCTGATTGTCATGTACACCAGCCGGCTGTTCACCCTCCCGCCACTGCCGCGTTAACCCAACGCCGCCTACCGTCCCCCTGCCGGGGGGTGCGCGATCATGTCGGCTCGCTGCCTTCCTGCCTGGGATCACCGCACTGAGCTGGGAGGACATCGATGAAGCCGTCATCCGGCGCCCGCTGCGGCCCGTGCCCAGCCACGTTGACGCCGCCGGCCGCCGTCCTTCTCATCGTCTTCACATGAACGACGACCTGAGCCACGCCACCCCCGTTCGCCCGCCGTCCCGCCGCCCGGTGCCGCGGGACGGCCGGACCCCACCGAGTCACAGTCCGGAAGGATGCAGATGAGACCCCTGCCCCGTGGACGGTTCAGCCGCCGGGTGATCGCCATCACCACCGCGGTCGCCGCGCTGCCCGTCGCCATGACCACCGCCGCGGGCAGCGCCCAGGCCGCGGACGAGATCACCTGCACGTCGACCGGCGCCCTCTACTCGGTCACCACCGAGGGAAGCCTGCTGCGGCGCAACGTCAGCGACCCGGCCGGCGCGACCGGCACGCTGCCCGAGTCGAGCACCATCGACACCGGCTGGGACCAGTACCCGCGCGTGCTGACCGCCAACGGAGCGACCTTCTACGGCATCAAGTCGGACGGCCTGTACTTCAGCCACCGCGACTCGTCGACCTCCACCTGGGACGTCCACCACCGCAAGATCAGCGAGTCCTACGCCAGCTACCGCCTGGACGCCAACCGCAACAAGATCACCGCGGACCGGGGCGGCAACCTCTGGTTCGTCGACGGCGACGGCGACCTGCGCTACGCGCACTACACCAGCTCCAGCAACACCTTCACCGCGGACAGCAACAAGAAGATCGCCTCGGGCTGGGGGCGTTACAGCTTCATCGTCGCCACCGAACTGGGCGTGGTCTACGGCGTGGACTCGACGACCGGCAACCTGACCCGCTCGCGCTACGACTTCACCAGCCAGCGGTGGATCGAGCAGCACCGCACGGTCAGCTGGGCGGACTGGCGCGACACCGAGGACCTGACGTCCTTCGGCGGCGACACCATCCTGCGGGTCAAGCCCAACGGAGAGGTGCGCCAGTACCGCTTCCGGGAGGACGCGAACAACTTCGACCCCTACAACGTGCTGCTCGGCAGCGGCACCTGGTGGTCGGGCTACACCAGCGTGACCGCCGCCCCGGACTCCTGCCGGCTGGCCGCGAACCACACCCCGGCCAGCCCGGCGGTCAGCGCCGAGTCCTTCACGCCGAACAGCGTGCTGCAACCGGCCAGTGGTGAGATCGAGTACGCCTACACCGACAACATCGGGCGCCTGGTGCACGGCCGGCAGACCGACCCGTCGGACTTCAACTCCGTGCAGTGGACCACCATCTCCGGCAACGACGCCTTCTCCGGTCAGCCGCAGCTCGCCGAGCAGCCGGACGGCCGGACCGCGCTGACCGCGCAGAACGTCAACAGCGAGATCTGGTGGCGGCGGCACGCCGCGAGCAGCCCGGACTGGGGCGACTGGGTCAACCTGGCCGGCGCGATGGCCGAGCACCCGGTCACCGCCAAGACGGCCGACGGGGTCCTCGCCCAGTTCGCGGTGGACGCCGACGGCAAGCCCTGGTACCGGATCCAGCAGCGGGCCAACGTCGACTTCATGGGCTGGCTGCCGCTGACCGGCGAGGGCTTCACCGGACCGCTCACCGCCGTCACCGTCCGCAACGGCATCCAGCTCTTCGGCACCGACACGAACGGCACCCTGCGCACCGCCACCTTCACCAACGGCAGTGTCGGCACCTGGACCACCCTCGGCGACCGGACCATCACCGGCACCCCGTCCGTGATCGTCTACCCCGGCTACCGCCTCGGCGTCTTCGCCCGCGACACCACCGGCCACATCATCAGCCTCACCCAGACCACCGAAGGCACCACCTTCCCCGCCGCGTGGACCCAGGTCGGCGACAACACCTTCGCCGGCTCACCCTCCGCCGTCATCAGCCCCCTGACCGGCATCACCGAAATCGTCGCCCGCGCCGACGACGGCTACACCTACAACACCGGCGAACAAACCCAGGGCTCCGGCACCTGGCGCACCTGGCAGCAACTCGACTGGGACACCGCCGCAACCGACCCCACCGCCTTCCTCTACACCAACACCAACGGCCCCACCTGGGCCTACACCTTCCGCACCAGCAGCAACCAGACCCGCGTCTACGAAGCCGGCGCCAGCACCCTCGCCGCCCGCTCCACCACCACGGCCAAACCCGCCCCCACCTTCACCCCGCACGAACTCCCCGCACCACCCACCGAGTAACCACGCCGGGCGGCACACCCGGGGCGGCCGGTCCGCCCCGGGTTCACCCGCCGCACTGCTTGAGCAGCGCCGCCCGGTCCGGCTTGGTCACCGCGAGCTCGTACTTCTCGGCGACCTGCGCGAAGCGGACCGCGTAGGCGCACCGGATCTTCTTGTTCGGCGGCAGCCAGGTCGCCGGTCCGGAGTCGCCCTTGGAGGAGTTGGCGGAGCCGTCGGCCGGTACGAGGTTGAGGGGATCGTTGGCAAGCCGCTGCCGCTTCTTCTCGTCCCAGCGCGAGGACCCCATCTGCCAGCTGTAGGAGAGCGGCACAACGTGGTCGATCTGCACCTCGGCGGCGTCCTGCTTGCGCCACTCGATGGTCTTGGCGGTGTACGGGTCGGCCAGCGTCATGGAGATCACCACGCAGTCCGAGCCGGACTTGAACTTCACGTCCTGGCCGTCGCGCTGGAGCACGTCGTTGCGGGTGTCGCAGCCGTTCCTCGCGAGCGGCACGCCGTCGGCCGTGTCCATCCAGGCGTACCCGAACTCGTCCCGGTCGTAGCCGGTCTTCGGGCCGCGGCCCTTGGTGTCCAGTTTCCCGATGAGCTCGCGGGCCGCGGACCGGTCGGCGTCGGCGGTGACGACGGCCAGGCCGGGCTTGGTCCCGTCCGGGTTCTTCAGCGGGCTCACGGCGGGCCCGGCGGCGGGTTCCGCTTCGGCGCCGCTGCCGCCGCTGCCGGCCGCCGTCCGACCGCTGTCCTCCAGCTCTTCGCACCCGCTGACCAGGGCCAGAGCCAGTGCCGCGCCCGCGGCCCATCCGGTTCGCATCCTGCCGTACCGCGCCATGCGCGCCTCCCCTTGCTGTTCGTCCGTACCACGGTAGCGAGAGAGAGGTCCAGACCAAATGGTGCCTTAAGAGGCATACGGCCCATTTGGGGCGTAACGTCGAAAAGAGTTACGTCTCGGAAGGAGCAGCTGCATGGGCTTCCTCGACAAGGTCAAGAGCATGGCCGGCAAGAACCCCGACAAGTCCCGGAAGATGTCGGACACCGCCGAGAAGCAGGTCAACCAGCGGACCGGCGGCAAGTACGAGAAGCAGGTCGACGCCGCGCAGCAGCAGGCCGAGGACAGGTTCGGCATGGGTAAGCGGGGCAACGACCAGCGCTGACGCGCCCAGTGGCGTGAGGCGGTCCGCGGTGCCGCGGACCGCCTCCGCCGCTGTCTACGACCCCAGCACCGAGGTCAGGAACTCCCCGACCCACGCCAGCAACTCCCGCCCGACCAGCGGCTTTCCACCGACCTTGGCGGTCTTCGGACGCGGCACCAGCACCTGGTGGGCGGTCGTCTTGATGACCGTGCCGGGGTAGAGCCGCTTCAGCCTGAGCTCCTGCGACTCCCGCAGCTCGACCGGCGCGAACCGGATGTTGTTGCCCTGAAGCACGATCTCGCCGACGGCGCACGCCCGCGCGAGCATCCGCAGCCCCGCCACCAGCAGCAGGTTCTCCACCGGCTCGGGAAGTTTGCCGTACCGGTCGACGAGTTCCTCGCGGACCGCCTTGATGTCCTCCTCGCTGTTCGCGGAGGCGATCGAGCGGTACGCCGCCAGCCGCAGCCGCTCGCCGGGGGCGTAGTCGTGCGGGACGTGCGCGTCGACCGGCAGCTCGATCTTGACCTCCAGCGGCGGTTCCTCCTCCGCGCCGCCCTCCAGCGCGGCCCGGTAGTCGGCCACCGCCTCGCCGACCATCCGCACGTACAGGTCGAAGCCGACGCCCGCGATGTGCCCGGACTGCTCGCCGCCGAGCAGGTTGCCCGCGCCGCGGATCTCCAGGTCCTTCATGGCCACATACATGCCCGCGCCCATCTCGGTGTGCTGGGCGATGGTGGCGAGCCGTTCGTGCGCGGTCTCGGTCAGCGGCTTCTCCGGCGGGTAGAGGAAGTACGCGTACCCGCGCTCGCGCCCGCGCCCGACCCGGCCGCGCAGCTGGTGCAGCTGGCTGAGCCCGAAGTTGTCGCCGCGCTCCACGATGAGGGTGTTGGCGTTGGAGATGTCGATGCCGGACTCGACGATCGTCGTCGAGACGAGCACGTCGAACCGCTTCTCCCAGAAGTCGACCACGACCTGTTCCAGGGCCTGCTCGGACATCTGGCCGTGGGCGGTGGCGATCCGCGCCTCGGGCACGATCTCGCGCAGCCGGGCCGCCGCCCGGTCGATGGACTCGACCCGGTTGTGGATGTAGAAGACCTGGCCCTCGCGCAGCAGCTCGCGGCGGATGGCGGCGCCGATCTGCTTCTGCTCGTAGGGGCCGACGAAGGTCAGCACCGGGTGCCGTTCCTCGGGCGGGGTGGTGATGGTGGACATCTCGCGGATGCCGGTGACCGCCATCTCCAGGGTGCGGGGAATGGGCGTGGCGGACATGGTCAGTACGTCCACGTTGGCCCGCAGCTTCTTCAGCTGCTCCTTGTGCTCGACGCCGAACCGCTGCTCCTCGTCGACGATGACCAGGCCGAGGTCCTTGAACTTGGTCTCGGAGGAGAACAGCCGATGGGTACCGATGACGACGTCGACCGACCCCTCCCGCAGCCCCTCCAGGGTCGCCTTCGCCTCGGTGTCGGTCTGGAACCGGGAGAGCGCTCTGACGTTGACGGGGAACTGCGCGTACCGCTCGCCGAACGTCCCGAAGTGCTGCTGCACCAGCAGGGTGGTGGGCACCAGGACGGCCACCTGCTTGCCGTCCTGCACGGCCTTGAACGCGGCCCGCACCGCGATCTCGGTCTTCCCGTACCCCACGTCACCGCAGATCAGCCGGTCCATCGGGACCGTCTTCTCCATGTCGTCCTTGACCTCGGCGATGGTGGTGAGCTGGTCCGGCGTCTCCGCGTAGGGGAAGGCGTCCTCCAGCTCCCGCTGCCAGGGCGTGTCGGCCCCGAAGGCGTGCCCGGGCGCCGCCATCCGCGCGCTGTACAGCTTGATGAGATCGGCGGCGATCTCCTTGACCGCCTTCTTCGCCCGCGCCTTGGTCTTGGTCCAGTCGGCGCCGCCGAGCCGGTGCAGCGTGGGGGCCTCGCCACCGACGTACTTGGTGATCTGCTCCAGCTGGTCGGTGGGGATGTAGAGGCGGTCGCCGGGCTGTCCGCGCTTGGCCGGCGCGTACTCCACCACCAGGTACTCCCGGGTGGCGCCCTGCACGGTGCGCTGCACCATCTCGATGTACCGGCCCACGCCGTGCTGCTCATGGACGATGTAGTCGCCCGCCTCCAGGGTGAGCGGGTCAATGGTCTTGCGGCGCCGGGCCGGCATCCGCGCGCCCTCGCGCCCGGCGGCCTTCTGCCCGGACAGGTCGGTCTCGGTGAGCACGGCGAGCCTGAGCCCCGGCTCGACGAACCCGTGGTCGATCGACCCGCAGGCCACGTGCACGACGGACGGGCTCAGCTCGCCGAGCCCGGCCGACCTGGCGTCGGGGATGTCGAGCCGGGCCGCGATGCCCTCCCCGCCCAGCACTTCCACCGTGCGGGCGGCGGTGCCGTGCCCCTCCGTCACGTACGCGACCCGCCAGCCGTCGGCCAGCCAGCCCTTGGTGTCGGCCAGCGCCTTGGCGGTGTCGCCGCGGTAGGTCTCGGGCGCGTGCATGCCGAGCTTGAGGGTGTCGGCGTCCTCGGTGGCGTCGTCGGCCGCGAACGGCGACACCGACCACCACATCATGCCCAGCTCACGGGCCCGGTCCCGGACGTCCGCGAGGGACCACAGGGAGGCGGCGTCGACATCGATCGGCGCCTCGCCGCCACCGGCGGTGGCCGCCCAGGACGCCTGGAGGAACTCCTGGCTGGTGGCGACGAGATCGGCGGCCCGGGTCCGCACCCGCTCCGGATCGCAGACGACGGCCATCGCGCTGTCCGGCAGCACGTCGAGCAGCAGCTCCATCTCGTCGACGAGTACCGGCGCGAGGGACTCCATGCCCTCCACGGCGATCCCCTCGGCGATCTTCCCGAGCAGTTCCCCGAGCTCCGGATGCCGCTCGGCGAGCGCGGCGGCCCGCTCCCGGACCTCCTCGGTGAGCAGCAGCTCCCGGCAGGGCGGCGCCCACAGCCCGTGCTCGGCGACCTCCAGGGACCGCTGGTCGGCGACCTTGAAGTACCGGATCTCCTCGACGTCGTCGCCCCAGAACTCGACCCGCAGCGGGTGTTCCTCGGTGGGCGGGAACACGTCCAGGATCCCGCCCCGTACGGCGAACTCCCCCCGCTTCTCCACCAGCTCCACCCGCGCGTACGCGGCGGCGGCGAGGGCGGTGACGACCTCCTCCAGATCGGCCGTCTGCCCGCTGCGCAGCGCCACCGGCTCCAGCTCCCCCAGCCCCTTGACCTGCGGCTGGAGCACGGACCGCACCGGCGCCACGACGACGGAGACGGGTCCCGTCTCCGGGTCGTCGGCCCGCGGGTGGACGAGGCGGCGCAGCACCGCGAGCCGCCGCCCCACGGTGTCGCTGCGCGGGCTGAGCCGCTCGTGCGGCAGCGTCTCCCAGGACGGGTACTCGACCACGCCCTCGGACGGCAGCAGCGAGCGCAGCGCCGCGGCCAGGTCCTCCGCCTCCCGCCCGGTCGCCGTGACGGCGAGCACGGTGCGGCCCGACTCACGGGCCAGCGCGGCCACCGAGAAGGGCCGGGCCGCGGGCGGTCCGACCAGGTCGACATGCGTGCGGTTGCCGTCACCGGCCGCCGCGATCGCTTCCGCGAGGGCGGTGTCCTTGACGACGGCGTCGAGCAGACCGTGCAGGCTCATGGAGAGGCTTTCCGTCCGAACTGTGAATCCCGGGATGGACCCGGGTGGACCTTGGGTGGACAACACGAAGGGCCCGACACGCGGCGCGGGGCGGGGGTGTCCAGGGTACGTCGCCCCGCCGGGCTTCACCCGTTGGAACGATCCGCTGCGTCGGATGGCCCAGAACACCGAAAGGCCGATGGCCACTGTCCGGCCACTACAGATGAAGGCCGGGGAATCCCGTCGACGGGCGCGTTCAGCCCCGGCGGGTGGCGCCGTCCGGCCACACCACGTCCACGGGAACACCCGCAGCCCGCGCTGCCAGGACGGTGTCGGCTGTCCCGCCGCCCTTGCCGGTGGGCGGTTCGCCGTTCCATACGGCGACCAGCCGGTCGGCACGTTCGACGAGTACGGCGTTGGCGGCCTCGTACGCCTGCCGGTCGGCCGTCTCGTTCGGGAGGACGATGACTTCCTCGGCGGCCTCGACAAGCCGGTCGAAGAGTGCGGCATGGGCCGGCTTGACCTTGTTCTGGCGGTAGTCCCGGGAGGGGATGACAACGGTGAGCCGTCCACCGGCGGCGAGGACCGTCTCGGCGAAGAGGGAGTCAGCGCCCTTGGCGATGCAGGAGACACCGACGAGGTCGCCGTCGTCGACGTACGGCTTGAGCAAGTCGTCCAGGGCGACACGGACCAGAGACACGCTGCCCTCCGTCAAGTCCATGTGCCCGGTCACCGCGAGGGTCGTCATGGGGCGGCGCCCACAGCCCGTGCTCGGCGACCTCAAGGGACCGCTGGTCGGCGACCATGAAGTACCGGATGTCCGATCTCCTCGACGTCGTCACCCACCGCCGTAGCTCGATCACTACGCCCCGAGCACGTCCATCAGGTGGTCGTCCAGGTCGGCCGCCCAGGTCTCGCGCCGCCAAGGTCTCAGTTCCCGCCGTGCTCGCCGCAGCCGGAGCGCCGGCACCCGGCCGCCGGTGTCGGCCACCGTGGCCACGCACTGGTGGAGGAGTTCGGCTGCCGCTCGCGGTTCGCCGAGCCGGACCCGTGCCAGTGCCTGATCGGTGGTGATGATGGCCCGTTGTACCTGCTCCCGGGGAGCGACCAGCGCACCGGCCGCATGGGCGAACCGGTCGTGTGCCGCCGCCGGGTCGCCGACATACAGTTCGCAGACGCCTTCGAAGCCTCGCAAGTGTGCCGTCGAGAAGGCTGTGGGCACCGGGTCTCCGGGGTGATCCGCGTCCATGTCGTACCAGGCAAGCCTCAGGGCGGCGGCTGTTTGGCGGCCCTCTCCGGCACGGGCGGCGAGTTCGGCCTGCAAGGCGTGCGCGCGAGCCCGTACCAGCGTGCTCTCCCCGGTGTGTGCCGCCCGTACCGCTTGATCGGCCAGGCACCTGGCGCCGTCGAGTCCCTGGGCCGAGTAGAGGGTGACTAGCGCGTGACTCATGTGGACCCCGGCCCGCGTCCACGGCTGATCGAGCAGCCCTGCCTCCCGGGTGGCCTCGGTGTACAGCGCTCGCGCCGCGGAGTCGTCCCGTGTCTCGAAGGCGAGCCTGCCGGCCAGCGCGGTTCCCGCGACCACGATCGTCCGCAGCCGAGCGACGAGTGGCTCAGGAACCGGGACCGGGCCGGTGAGGAGGCGCCTGGCAGCTTCGACCGCGGGGGCGAGCAGCAACTGGAGACGCACCATCGGGAGTGAGCCGACCTCCGCGTTGACGTCCGCGACGACCGAGGCAAGCCCCACGAGCGTGTCCTCATCGGTCCGCGTCGGGTCGGCCAGGGCGGCAGTGAGGTCGGCGCGGACACCGGGCGCGAGAAGTGCGAGCATCCCGCCGCCGTCATCGGTCACCGCCCGGAGAAGAGTGGTGCGCAGCTCGGTGACGCGTGCCTCGCTCTCGCCCAGAAGGCCGAGGGCGTCCAAGTAGTGCGCGAAGTCGGAGCCGGCGCCAAGAGCGGTCTCACCGGCAGGGGTGCGGGCGTAGACGTGGGCGAGGAGCAACTGGTACCGCTCGTCCGGCCGGGTCGGCCTCCCGGACTCCCAGCGGGCGACCGAACGCTGGACGCCGACCACGTTCGGGAGCGCGGGCTGACGCAGTTCGGCAGCGCGCGAGATCACTGCTCGGGCCAGACCGGCCAAGGACAAGCCACGCCGTTTGCGCAGCGCCTTCAGTGCGGCCGCCCCTGCGGCCCTGTCGTCCATGTCCTCATGGTGGAGCAGAGGACCGGCTAAACGGGCACGACCAGATGAGGTTTCCCCTCATCGTGTGTGTACGTCAACGTCTGCCAGGTCCCCGACTGTGTCTGTCCGACCCGGGGGAAGCCGATGGTCATCGAACTGCGGTCGACCATCCACCGGTTCCGCGCGTGGTAAGCGGCCGTGTTCAGCTCCGGGGCTCGCAGCTGAACCACTTCCGCGATGCGGTCGCGCACTCGGGCGATGGCCTGCCGTGCCTCTTCGGGCTGCTGGTCCACGACACCGGGAACGACCACGGTCAGTCCGGCCCCGGTGTTGCGCGCCAGCCAGAGCAGGGCCAGGGAGTCGATGCCTTTCGCGCCGCCGACGTAGAAATGGGCACAGTTCGCGAAGGGTCCGAGGTACTCGCCGAACAGGCCGGCGTACTCGGTGCGGCTCCGGTGTCCGGTGCTGCGCGTGCCGGTGATGGTCATCGAACGTTCCGACAAGATCGACTCCGTGTCACAGGTTGTCATATCCCCGGTGTCGCGCGCCCTTGAGACCGTCTGTAGGCGGACATCGACGATCCGATTGCCAGGGTCGTCGGCCCACCGCATCCCGCCACGGGAGAACCCGCAACCGCACAAGCGGCACGGGGCATGGCCGACACTGCGAGGAGCGACGCTTTGAAAGACCTTATCCGCACGGTTCTGCGATGGCTGAGGACCGTTGCGCCGGAGCCGTCTGTCCGGCGCGGGCCCGCGAGCCCGGAGGGCGCCCCGATCAGGGCGGTGCCAGTGCCGGTTCCGGTTCCGGTTCCGTACAGCCCGGCGTGGGTGCTGCCACCCGCCAGTTGGACGGCCCCGCAGACCACGGGAGCTGGCCGGTGAGCGTCGCCGAGGCCGACTGGCAGCGCGCCTACCGGCTCTGGTTCGAGCACGCCCGCGGGTGCGAAGTGTGCAAGCGGGGCGCCACCGTAGCGCAGGGGTGCGACGAGGGTCAGGAACTGTGGGGCGGCTACCGGCTCGCACGGGTCGGCGGGGGTCGGCAATGGCCATGACCATCCGGGTGTACCGGGTCGATCCGCGGACCGGTGCGCGCACCCAGGTACGGGGCAAGCGGACCGTGACACCCGGCACCTTGCCGGAACTCTTCAGCCGGTATCCGCCGTGCGCCTGCCCCCGCTGTCGCTGACGTCCCTGTCAGTCCTGTCCGTCGGAGAGCGGCAGCAGGACGCGGAAGGCCGGGATGGCCACCGCGGCGACGACCAGGTGCATCACCATCAGGGCGATGACCGCGCCCCAGCTCGTGCCGGGCTGGTCGGAGGTGCCGAGGAGGATGTCCGGGATGAAGGTGATGAGCAGGATCACCGGTATCCAGGTGCGCAGCACCCGGGCGGGGTGCGCCGCGCGGGCCCGGACCAGGGCCCAGCCGCCGGCGCCGGCCAGTACGCCGACGACGGTGAGGAAGGCGTAGTCGGACAGGTGGAGCTGCTCGAAGTCGTCGGAGGCGCCGGCCGCGTGGGCGATCGCGGCGACGGCGGCGTTGAGGGCCACGGCGACGACGGCGGTGGCCACCAAGCCCCCGGCCACGACGAGCCCGCCGGGGCGGACGCGGCCGGTGGGGCGGGCGATGGGCTGTCCGTTCACGGTGTACTCCTCAGCTCGGTGGAACCGTCCGCCCTCGGCGCACCGGCGGCCCGGCGCCGCGCGGGTGTCATGCGCTGAACGTAACGACCGGTCGCGCTGCGTCTAACTGATCGCCGGGAACCCATCCCCTCGGCACCCCCCGGACGTCCCGAACGGGCCAGCGCCCCGTCCCGCCACGGCGCGTCCGGCACCGGCGCGCGACGGCGCCGGGGAGTCCGTGACTCCCCGGCGCCGTTCCCCCGTGTCCCCCGTACACGGTGGTCTTCAGGAGGTGGCTACTCCGTGGCGATCGCGTTCAGTACGTTCATGCGGCCCGCGCGGAACGCCGGGATCAGCGCGGCGAACAGGCCCACGAAGGCGGAGGCGACGAAGACGCCGGTGATGGTCGGCCAGGGGATGTCCAGGACGTTCAGGCCCTCCAGGGCGAGGAGTTTCTGGGCGGTGGTGCCCCAGCCCATGCCCAGGCCGAGGCCGAGCAGGGCGCCGAAGAGGGCGATGACCACGGACTCCAGGCGGATCATGCGGCGCAGCTGGCGGCGGGAGAGGCCGATGGCCCGCATCAGGCCGATCTCCCGGGTGCGTTCGACGACCGAGAGGGCCAGCGTGTTCACCACGCCGAGCACCGCGACGATGATCGCCAGGGCGAGCAGGCCGTAGACCATGTTCAGCAACTGGCCGATCTGGTCCTTCAGTTCCTGCTTGTAGTCGGTCTGGTCGCGGACCTGGTACTGCGGGTAGGCGTCGAGGGACTTCTTCAGGGCCGCGTACGCCTGGGCCTCCTGGCCGTCCGCCGCCTTCGCGAACATGATCGTGTTCGGCGGCACGGCGGCGGCCGGCACGTACTTCCGCATCGTCTCGATGCTGAGGTAGCGGGCGCCCTGGTCGATCGCCGTGTCGTCGTCGGTGATGGCGGCGACCTTCAGCTTCGCCGTCCGGCCGCCTTCGAAGGCGACGGAGATCGTGTCGCCGACGCCCACCCCGTGCTTCTTCGCGTAGTCCGAGCCGACCGACATCGCGTCCGTGCCGTACGCGGCGGACAGGTCGCCGGCCGTGGTCGGGCGGCGCAGGTCCTCGGCGTAGGTGGCGTCGGCGGCGGTGACGCCGTCGTCGTCCTTCTTGCCGTCGGGGGAGGTCAGCGTGGCGTCGAGCATCTTGTAGCGGGTGACGTGCGCCAGGCCCGGCGTCCGCTCCATCGCCTGTTCGGCCCCCGGCACGATCCGCTGGTTGCCCTCGACGATGAAGTCCGCGCCGACCGACTTGTCCAGCTCACTGGTGGCCGAGGCGACCATCGAGGAACCCACCACCGACAGGCAGGCCACCAGGGCCAGGCCGATCATCAGGGCCGCGCCGGTGGCGCCGGTGCGGCGCGGGTTGCGCAGCGCGTTGCGCTCGGCCAGCCTGCCGACCGGGCCGAAGACCCGCAGCAGTACCGCGCTGAGCACCCGGACCACCACACCGGCCAGCAGCGGGCCGATCACGACGAAGCCGATCAGGGACAGCACCACACCCGCGCCGAGCAGCGACGCGCCCTCGCTCGCCCGGTCCGCCGTGCCCGCCGCGTACAGCGCCGCGCCGCCCGCGCCGGTCAGGACCACGCCGATCGCGGCGCGGACGCGTCCCGCCCTGCCGTCGGCCGGGGTGCCGGCGTCGCGCAGCGCGGCCATCGGGGAGACCTTGCCGGCCCGGCGGGCCGGGAGGTAGGCGGCCAGGACGGTGACCACGACGCCGAGCACCAGGCCGACCACCGGGGTGGCCGCCTTCACGGTCAGGTCGTCCGTGGACAGGTTCATGCCCGCGGCCGACATCAGCTCCATCAGCCCGACCGCGATGCCGACGCCGGCCGCGACACCGAGTACGGAGCCGACGATGCCGAGCAGCAGTGCCTCGATCAGGACCGAGCGGTTGACCTGGCGGCGGGAGGAGCCGATGGCCCGCAGCAGGCCGATCTCACGGGTGCGCTGGGCGACCAGCATCGAGAAGGTGTTGATGATCAGGAAGATGCCGACCAGGAACGCGATCCCGGCGAAGCCGAGCATGGCGTACTTGATGACGTCCATGAACTCGCCGACTTCCGAACGGCCCTCGTCGGACGCCTCCTTGGCCGTCTGGATCTTGTAACCGGAGCCGCCGCCCACAGCCCGCGCGACGTTCCGCTTGAGGGTCGCGTCGGAGACCCCGGCCGCCGCCGTCACGTTGACTTGGTTGAACCGGCCCGTCCCGCCCAGCAGTTGACGCTGTGCGGTGGCGGTGTCGAAGTAGACCACCGCGGCACCGGGGTTGGTGACGGTGAAGGCGGCGATGCCGACGATCCGCGCCTTGAAGTCGCCGGTCTGCGCGATGGTGCGCAGCTCGTCACCGATCTTCAGGTCGTGCTTGTCGGCGGTGTCCGCGTCGACCATCGTCTCGGTCGGGCCGCGCGGGGCGTGCCCCGAGGTGATCTCCATCGACCGCAGGTCGTTCTTGGTCCAGTTGCCGGCGATGGTCGGGGCGCCGCTGGTGGCGCCCACGTTGTCGTTGTCGGCGTCGACCACGGTCACGTTCATCGAGAAGACCGCGCCCTCGGCCGACTCCACGCCGTCCGCCGACCGGATCGTCGAAAGGGTGGCCGCCGGCAGCGACAACGGCACGCCGTTCTGCGGGGTGTCCTCGTCCGCCGCGTCCTTCGGGGCGACCGACACGTCGGCGGAGCTGACCGCGAACAGCTTGTCGAACGTCGTGTTCATCGTGTCGGTGAACACCAGCGTGCCGCACACGAACGCCACCGACAGCAGCACCGCCACCGCCGACAGCGCCATCCGGCCCTTGTGCGCGAAGAAGTTGCGCATCGACGTCTTCAGCATGGTCATGACGTACGCCCCCGGGCATCGAAGTCCTTCATCCGGTCCAGGACTGCGTCCGCGGTCGGGCTGCGCATCTCGTCGACGATGCGGCCGTCGGCCAGGTACAGCACCCGGTCCGCGTAACTGGCCGCCACCGGGTCGTGGGTGACCATCACGATGGTCTGGCCCAGCTCGTCCACCGACCTGCGCAGGAAGTCCAGGATCTCCGCGCCCGCCCGGGAGTCGAGGTTGCCGGTCGGCTCGTCACCGAAGATGATCTCCGGCCGGGCGGCCAGCGCCCGCGCCACCGCCACCCGCTGCTGCTGACCGCCGGAGAGCTGGGTGGGCCGGTGCCCCAGCCGACCGGCCAGCCCCACGGTGTCCACCACCCGGCCCAGCCACGCCTTGTCGGGCCGGCGGCCGGCGATGTCCATGGGCAGCGTGATGTTCTCCAGCGCGTTCAGCGTCGGCAGCAGGTTGAACGCCTGGAAGATGAAACCGATCCGGTCCCGGCGCAGCCGCGTGAGCTTCTTGTCCTTCAGACCGGTGATCTCGGTCTCGGCGAGGTGGATCTGCCCGGAGGTGACGGTGTCGAGCCCGGCGAGGCAGTGCATCAGCGTCGACTTGCCCGACCCCGACGGACCCATGATCGCGGTGAACTCCCCGCGCGCTATGTCCACGTCGACGTGGTCCAGGGCGACGACCCGGGTCTCCCCCGACCCGTACGCCTTCACGACCTGCCGCGCCCGCGCGGCGACGGCCGTACGTCCTCCAGTGCTCCCGTGCGCGGGAATGGTCACGGCCGATGTCATGGCAAGTCTCCTATGTCGGTCATCGAATGAGCCGCCGGTGCCGGCGGCGAGCAGTGCGCTTACGTGGTGACGGAGAAGAGTCTGGCCGCCTGCGGTACCCGTCCGCGATGGTGTTCAGCGCAGTCTTCTCCGGGGGCAAACCCCACCCCCGCGGGTCCGGTTCACCGCCCCCCAGCGGTGTAGGACCAGGTTAAGGACCGCACGGGGCCACTCTCGTCCTCCGGCGGTACGAACCCTCCCCGAGCCGTAGTACGGAGATACCCCTAGGGGCAGTCCACCCTCCGGTGGACCGCGTCTCAGGGTCGCCCTCCACCCTCGGACGCACCCGGCCTCCACCCGGCCCGCGTCCTCCCGCCGCGTCGGCCTCAAGTGCGAAGCTGATACCCCCAGTTGAGGAGGGTTCCCGGGTGGACGGCACCAAGGACGCGACCCGTGACACCGCGCGGGCCGGCGGCAGCGGCCGGCGCGGACCGGTCGTCGCCGCGCTCATGCTGGCGATGGCACTGGCGGCCCTGGACTCCACCATCGTGTCCACCGCCGTCCCGCAGATCGTCGGCGACCTCGGCGGCTTCTCCGTCTTCTCCTGGCTGTTCTCCGGCTATCTGCTGGCCGTCACCGTCACCCTCCCGGTGTACGGCAGGCTCTCCGACACCTTCGGCCGCAAACCCGTACTCGTCGCGGGCGCCGCCCTCTTCCTGCTGGGCTCGCTGCTGTGCGCGCTGGCCTGGAACATGGCCGCGCTGATCGCCTTCCGCGTCGTGCAGGGCCTGGGCGGCGGCGCGCTCCAGGGCACGGTGCAGACCCTCGCCGCCGACCTGTACCCGCTCAAGGACCGCCCGAAGATACAGGCGCGGCTGTCCACCGTATGGGCGGTGTCCGCGGTCGCCGGACCCGCCGTCGGCGGACTGCTGGCCTCCTACGCCGACTGGCGGTGGATCTTCCTGGTCAACCTGCCGGTCGGCGCGGTCGCCCTCTGGCTCGTCGTCCGCCACCTGCACGAGCCGCGCCGGGAGAGCGACGGCACGCGCCCGCGTACCGACTGGGCGGGCGCGCTGACCGTGTTCGGGTGCGGCGGCGTGCTGCTCACCGCGCTGGTGCAGGGCGGGGTGGCCTGGCCCTGGCTGTCCGCGCCGTCGCTCGCCCTGTTCGGGACCGGAGCGGTCCTGCTGGCGGCCGTCGTGGCCGTCGAACGCCGGGCCGCCGACCCGATCATGCCCGGCTGGGTGTGGCGGCGCCGCACGATCGCCGCCGTCAACCTGGCGCTCGGCGCGCTCGGCCTGCTGATGGTGGCGCCCACGGTGTTCCTGCCGACGTATGCCCAGTCGGTACTGGGTCTGGCGCCGGTGGCCGCCGGGTTCGTCCTGTCGGTGTGGACGCTGAGCTGGCCGGTGTCGGCGGCGCTGAGCCAGCACGTGTACCGCAGGATCGGCTTCCGCGACACCGCCCTGCTCGGCATCGGCACGTCCGCCCTGATCCTGTTCGCGTTCCCGTTCCTGCCGTATCCCGGCGCGGCCTGGCAGCCGGCCCTGCTGATGCTGCTGCTCGGCGGCGCGCTCGGCCTGTTCCAGCTTCCGCTGATCGTCGGCGTGCAGTCGACGGTCGGCTGGTCGCAGCGGGGCACCGCGACCGCGTCCGTGCTGTTCTGCCGGCAGAGCGGCCAGACCGCCGGGGCGGCCGTCTTCGGGGCGATCGCCAACGGGGTGCTGGCCGCGCGGCTCGGCGGCGCGAGCGACCTCGACTCGGTGACCAGGGCGCTGGACGCGGGAACCGGCACGGGAGCCGCGGCCGGAGCCGGGGTGGCGGACGAGGCCCTGCGGCGGGCCGTCGCCGAGGCCGTGCACGCCGTCTACCTCGGCGCGGCGGGGGCGGCGGCGCTGGCGTTCCTGGTGCTGCTGATCCTCGCCCCGCGCAAGTTCCCGGTACTCACGGACTGAACGGCCGGGCTGAACGGCCGGATTGAACAACCGGGACCGGGCGGCCGCGGCGGGCGGCCGGACCGAACGAACCGGAATCCCGGGTTTTCCACATACCGACCACTCAGTTTGGGGAAAACCCCACACGTCCCACAACCGGCCGGTAGCGTGCGAGCACCGCACCCCCCTCTCCCTGCGGTCCGTCCACAGCGGACCCGAGCCTCGCAAGGAGCAGCACGGGATGTCCCATGACCCGTACACGTCACCGCCACCACCACCACCACCAGTGCCCGCCTTCCTCACCCCCGTACCGCAGGACAGCGCGACACTCCGCCTGCCCTCCATCCGCGCGCGCGGCGACGTACGCGCCCTGCGCACCGCCTACCGCAGACAGCGGCGGGTCGCCACCTTCGCCGCGCTCGGCTACTTCCTGGTGTTCCTGTGCCTGGCCGCGTTCGCCCCGTCGGCACTGACCGGTGACATCACCGCCGGCCTGCCCCTCGGCATGCTCCTCGCCCTGCTCCAACTGCCCGTCACCTGGCTGGCGATCGTCCTGTACGAGCACACCGCGCGGCGCCGCGTCGACCCGCTGGTGGACCGCATCCGCAAGGCGAGCGAAGTGGACGCGCGACGGGAGGCGCGCCGATGACCGGCTTCAGCGAGAGCGCCCAGGCGATGTTCCTGGTCGGGTTCTCCGCCGTCGCCGCCATCACGCTGCTGCTGTGCGTGATGACCGGCCCCGACCGCGACGACCTGGACGAGTTCTACACCGGGTACGGCTCGCTCTCCGCACTGCGCAACGGACTGGCCATCGCCGGCGACTACATCTCCGCCGCGACCGTGCTCGGCACCGGCGGCGTGATCGCCCTGTTCGGCTTCGACGGGGTGGTCCTCGCGCTGAGCACCGCCCTGTCGCTGCTGCTCCTGATGTTCCTGATGGCCGAACCGCTGCGCAACGCGGGCCGGTTCACCATGGGCGACGTCCTGGCCCGCCGGATGACCGGCCGCGCGGTGCGGGTCGCCGCCTGCGCGGTCACCCTGGCCGCGCTGGTCCCGATGATGCTGGTGCAACTGGCCGGCACCGGACAGCTGATGTCGTTCCTGCTCGGCTTCAGCAGCGAGTCGCTCCAGACCGGCTGCGTCATCGGAGTGGGCGCGCTGATGATCAGCTACGCGGCGATCGGCGGCATGAAGGGCACCGCCCTCATCCAGATCATGAAGATCGTCATGCTGCTCGGCTCGGGCGCCGTGGTCACCCTGCTGCTCCTGTACCGGTTCGACTGGAACCCGGCCAGCCTGTTCAACGCCGCCGCCCGCAACAGCGGCGCCGGGCAGGCGTTCCTGCACCCCGGCCTGGAGTACGCCGCCGGCCCGCAGCCCGGCCTGGACATGCTCTCCTCGCAGCTCGCCGTCGTCCTCGGCGGCGCCTGTCTGCCGCACGTCACCATGCGCATGTACACCGCCTCCAGCGCCCGCCAGGTACGCCGGTCGATGTCCTGGGCGGTCTCCCTGACGGCCCTGTTCGTGGTGGTCGTCACCGTGGTCGCGTTCGGCGCGACGGCGCTGGTCGGGCGGGAGACGGTCGCCGAGACCGACGCCGCCGGCAACTCGGCCTACCTGCTGGGCTCCCGCGCCGCCTTCGGCACCGACGTGACGATGGTGGAGACCTTCCTGTTCACCACCGTCGGCACCGCCATGTTCCTCACCCTGCTCGCCTCGGTCGCCGGCATGATCCTGGCCTGCGCCAACTCCCTCGCCCACGACGTCTTCGCCACCCGGCCCCGCCCGCTCACCCCGCGCCGGGAGATGACCATGGCCCGGCTGTCCGCCGTCGCCGTCGGCATCCCCACCATCGCGCTGGCCGTCCTGGTGCAGCACCGCAGCCTCCAGCCGCTGGCCACCCTCTCCTTCTGCCTGGGCGCCTCGGCCCTGTGCCCCGCCCTGGTCTACAGCCTCTTCTGGCGCCGCTACACCCGCACCGGCCTGCTGTGGACCCTCATCGGCGGCAGCCTCGTCGTGCTCGCCCTTACCCCGGGCACCAGCCTGGTCTCCGGCACCCCCGTCGCCGCCTTCCCCGACGCCGACTTCAACTGGTTCCCGTTCACCACCACCGGCCTGGTCTCCATACCCGCCGGCTTCGCCTTCGGCTGGCTGGGCACCCTGCTCTCCGGCCGGAAACCGGCGGAGGAACAACGCGCCCGGTACGAGGCCCTGGAGGCGGACCTCTACGCGGGCACCGCACGCGGAGGTCCGGCCTCCTGACCGGGGCGACGGTGCCGGCGGGTCACTCCACCGCCCGCCCCGTCAGCGCGCTCAGCCGGCCGCGGACCTGGTCCAGCTGCGCCTGCACGTCGTCCCACCGCTCCCCGTGCTCGCGCAGCACCCGCTCCGTCTCCCGGGCGATCCGCTCCCCGTCCGCCCGGGCCCCGGCGACCAGCTCGGCCGCCCGGTCCCGCGCCTGTTCCGGCCGCCGCCGCGCCGACTCCTCGGCGGCGGCCAGGTCCTGCTCCGCGCCGGCCAGCTCCCGCTCGGCGCGGTCCAGCAGCTCCGCGTGGTGCGCGTCCAGCGCGGCGGCCCGCTCGGCGTCCTCCCGCTCGGCCGCGGCCCACCGCGCCTCGTGCTCCCGGGCCTGCTCGGCGAGCATCCCGGAGGTGCGCCGCCGCATCTCGCGCAGCGCGCCCAGCACCTCACCGCGCCCCGCCTTCACCTCGCGCCGGGCCCCGATCCGCAGTTCGTCGGCCTCGGCCCGCGCCGCGAGCAGCCGCTGCCGGGCCCGCTCATCGGCCTCGGCGCGCACCGCGTCGGCGTACGCCCGTACGGACTCCGTCACGCCCGCCGCGTACGCCCGCGCCTGAGCCACCAGGCGTTCGCCCTCCGCCCGCGCCCGCTCGCGCACCGCGTCGGCCTCCTCGCCCGCGGCCCGGAACAGATCGCGGGCGCCCGCGCCGAGCACCTCGTAGTCCTGCGGGGCCAGCCCGGCCACCGTCTCCCGCAGCGCGGCCAGCTCCTCCGCCATCTCCCGGGCCAGCACGGTGAGCCGGGCGGCCCGCTCCCAAGCGGCGTCCCGTTCCTCGAAGAGGACCGCGGCACACGCCTCGACCTGCTCGGGACGGTAGCCACGTCCCCGTACGGGGACGAAGCCTCGGGGCGGCATCGGTGCGGTGCTCATGTCCGCACATCTTTATAGATGTGACGTAAGTGCTCATAACGCGACACTCCGGGCACATGGGGAAGGACCGGGCTCCTCCCGACCCATCCAGGAAGCCCGGCCCATCCGGAAAGCCCGGCCCATCCGAGAAGCCCGGCCCCTCACGACCGGCGGGGGGCGCTCAGCCGCGCCGCGTCACAGCAGCCCGCGCCACAGCAACCCGCGTCACAGCAGCCCGTCCCACATCTCCTCCAGCAGCACCGACCACCAGCTCTCCGGCGAACCGAGCGCCACCGCGTCCAGCGCGGCCAGCTGGGCCTGGAAGTCGACGGTCCAGCGGCCCGCCTGCTCCTGGTTCAGCCCGTACCGCAGCCGCCACATCCGCCCCAGCAGCGCCAGAGCGCGCGCGAACTCCGGCAGCCCCGTGTTCACGAACTGCGGCGGCACCGGCGCACCGCCGGGACCGGCCTCCACCGGCACCGCCACGATGTTCGCCGTGCCGTACTGCACACAGATCGCCTTGCCGAAATCACTGCCGACGACCAGGTACGAACCGGCGTCCGAGGCCGGCCGCACCCCCCGCTCGGCCGCCAGCTCCGCCAGCGTCGGCACCGGACGGCCCGGCTGCGCCTGCGCCCAGAAGAACGGCCCCATGTCCACCGGCAGCCCCGCCACGACCAGCGTGTGCGCCACCACCGGCGGCACCCCCTGCCGGGACACCGCCGCCTGCTCGAACCGGAACACCCCCGGCCCGAACGCCGCCGCCAGCTCCTGCGCGATGCCCTCCGGCGGCAGCGGCGGGGCCGGCGGCACCGACGGCAGCGGCGCCCGCACCGGCGCCGGCCGCGCCGGGCCGTCCGCGACCTGATGCAACTCGCCCTGATGACTGATCAGCTGGGCCATGCCCTGCTGCCGGCTCGCGTGATCGGTGCCGTACGGCGCGATCGACGTGATCCGCGCCTGCGGCCACTGCTCCCGGATCATCCGCGCGCAGTACGCGCCCGGCAGCTCACAGGACTCCAGCTCGGTGTGCAGCTCCAGCACCTGGTCCGGCGGCACGTTCATGGCCCGCAGCTCGTGGTAGATCTGCCACTCCGGATGCGGGGTGCCCGGCGCGGACCGCCGGATCAGCTGCTGCTCGGAACCGTCCTGCGCGCGGTAGCGCAGCACCGCCTGGTACCCGGGACCGACGGTCGGCTGCCCGGCGGGCCGCGGCGGATACCCGTACGCCGGAGGCGGCGACGAAGGCGGTACGGCACCCTGCGGCACGCCGGGGGCAGGCACGCCGGGGGCAGGCACGCCGGGGGCGGGCGGGGGCGTGCCGGGGCCGCCGACCGGGGGCGCGGCCAGCACGGTGGGGACGTGGTGCACGCCCGCCTGACCTCCTGCGGCGCCGGGCGCGCCGGGGGGCGCGGGAGGATGCGGTACGCCGGGAGGCGGCGGCGTGCCACCGGGCCCGGCGAGCATCGTGGCGGCTTGGTGGACACCGCCGGGCGACGCGCCGCCGGGGGCGCCGGGGACACCTGGCGCGTGCGGCGGCTGCGGGCCCGCAGCCGGCATCGGCGGCGGCGCGGACGCCGGCGAGGGCGCACCCGGCACCGGCGGCACCGACGGACTCCCGGGCGCCGGCGCCGTTGCCGCCGCGCCGACCGGCCCCCCGGCCGTCCGCGGCAGCCCGCCACCCCGCGTCAGCTTCGCCGTGCCGGCGTCCTGAATCGCCCCGGGCGGCTCCGCCGCGTCCCTGCCGCCGACGTCGGCCACGCCGGCGGCCTCGTCGTCGTCCAACTGCGGTGCGAACACCGTCTCCGGCAGCGGCACGGAGCGGTCCTCACCGCCGTCCCCGTTGGTGTCCGTCCCGGCCCACGGCGTCGCCCCGGGCGGCACGACCGGCGCACCGGCCCCCGCACCACCGCCCACGCCCGCCGCATCCATGCCCTCGGTACCCTCCGCGGCCGGCCACGCCGCACCACTCACCGGAGCGGCCCCCGCGGAAGCCGACCCGGCCCCGGACACACCGGACCCGGACCCGCCAGTTGCATCAGCCCCGGCGACCGGCTCCGGATCCGCCGCGGCATCCGCCGCCCCGCTCCCCCGCCGCCGGTCCGCGATCCCCAGCTTGTCCGCCGCCTCCTGCAACCACTGCGGCGGAGACAACAGGAACGACGTCTGGTTCAGATCCACCCGCGCCGCCGCCGGCGCCGGCCCCGCGACCGCGCCGGCCCGCCCGTACTCCTCCTCGTACCGGCGGATCACCTCACCCACCGGCAGCCCGGGCCACAGCGTCGCGTCCCCGCTGTCCCGGGCGATCACCAGCCGCGGCGCACCGCCGTCCGACCGCGGCCCGTCCGCCCGGTCCTCCGCCCACACCACGAACCCGAGCCCGAACTCCCGCACCCGCACCTCCCGGTGCTGGTACGCCGGCACGTCCCCGTTGACCCATTCCTCGGCGCGCTCCTGCGCCTGCGCGAACGTCACCATCTGTCAGCTCACTCCCCGGCCACCGGAACGGCCCGCGCGAACCCGCCGTCCACCATCAGATCCGCCACCGTCTCCAACTCCGGCGGCGAACCCGCCAGCCGGGACAGAAACGCGTCGAAATCCGCTCCGCACGGCAGCAGCAACCGCTCCGCCCGCTCGGCCGGCGACCACCCCGGATCCACATCCCGCGCGTCGTCGTAGGCGCAGAACCACACCGAACCGGCCCGCTCCCCGCGCACCTTCACCGCCAGCAGCCCGCCCTGCACGAACGCCACGCACAGATAGTCCTTGGTCAGATGGTCCCGCAGACACTTGTTGACGTAGACCAGGTCATTGACCGCCGCCTCCTCACGCACCGTGAAGAACGGCTGATCCACCAGCAGCCCCAACTCCGCGTCCAGCGCCGTCCCCACCGGCGCACAGCCCCCCGCCGCCTTCAGGAACGACCGGTACCCGCCCGGCAGCCGGTACCCGAGGTCTTCCTCCACCCCCAGCACCTGCTGCTCCGTCACCGCCACCCCCGACTTCGGCAGCCCGAAATGCGCCGGCCTCGTCTCCTGCAACGGCCGCGTCCCCCGCTTGCCCTGATCCACCGCCGCCGTCGCGATCCCGCCGTGGTGCCGCAGCAACGCCTTCACCTCGACCGGCACCAGCTCGAGCCGCCGCGACCCCACCACGTGATGCCACGTCCAGCCGTGCGGCGTCGCCACCGCCGGCACCGTGTCCCACAACGCGTGCCCCGACGCCGCCAGCGCCGCGTTCGCCGACACGTAGTCCGTCAGCCGCAGTTCATCGACCCCGAAACCGCCCGGCGGCTCCGCCACCTCCGCCGCCGCCCGCGCGTACGGCGAGAAATCCGGGAACCCGCTCCCGTCCACCCGTACCCCGCCCGGGTGCCGCGCCGCCCGCACCGGATCCGGGAAATGCACGACCTGCCCGGCGTAGGCCGCGTTCGGCGGCACGGCCCCTCCCCCGGCCTGACGGCCGGGAGGAACCCCCAGCCCGAGCCGACCTGTCGTCATGGCGGTTGCCCCCTGCGGCATATGTCCGTCGATGGTCCGTGGATCGCCCGCGCACTGCCTGGATCACCCCATCGCACGCGGTGCCGACAGCCTATGCGGTACGCCGACACCGGTCACCGGCACCGGCGCCGCGCCCCGCCGCTTCCGTGACCAGCCGTCACGCACCGGTGACAGACCGCCCATATCCGGGCGTGTCACCGCGCCCCAGCTTCCCCACCAGCCACGCCATTTGGCAGTCTGTGACCTTCGGGGGATGCTCAGGAGGGGAAAACGATCATGAGTGCGACACAGACGGGACACCCGACGGGACACCGGACAGGACACCCGGCAGGACACCCGGCCGGCCCCGCGACGGACCGGTCCGACGACCCCCGCGCCGGCGACCCCCGCATCGGCTGGAGCAGCACCGAAACCCGCCACGCACCCGTCCTGCACCACCGCCGCGACGGCATACTCCCCACCGTCGCCGCCGCCCTCTCCGTCCGCGGCACCACCCTCACCGGCACCGCCGCCCGCGGCGACACACCCCCCGCCCTGCACCCCCTCGTACAGGACTTCCTCGACACCCTCACCAGCTCCCAACGCGACCGTTTCACCGGCCGCTGCGCCGAGACCATCCTCATCTCCCGGCACCTCACCACCGCCGACGCCGCCCGCAGCAAACGCGCCGCCCGCCGGCCCATGACCAACGGCGAGGCCCGCAAGGCCCTCAAACACGCCAAGCTCACCACCCGCCGCATCCGCGAGGACGGCGACCCCCTGCACGGCACCTTCGCCGCCCCCTGCCGCACCTGCACCGCCCTCAGCGCCCACTTCGGCGTCCGCGTCGTCGACTCCACGACGACCACCGACTGACCGGACCCGCACCCACCCGCACCGCCCGCACGGACGACGAACGAAGGCCGATGCACCCCGACCGCACCACCACCCGCTTCCCCGCCCCCGTCGCCGCCGCCCTGCGCGACGCCGGCTGGCAGCCCGGCCGCTGGGACATCAAACAGGCCGAATACTGGGCCGACACCCTGCGCGAGCACACCTCACCCGCCGGCCACCGGCACACCGTCTTCCCCGCCGCCGTCGAAGCCTGGGCCGAATTCGGCGGCCTCACCGTCACCCCCGCCGCACCCGGCCGGCAGATCGCCCCCGCCGCCCTCCACCTCGACCCCCTGCACGGCCTCCACCTGGCCCGCACCCTCGGCGACCTCGGCCGCGCCCTCGACACCGAGGTCTGCCCCCTCGGCACCGAGACCGACACCGCCGCCCTGCTCGCCATCGACACCCACGGCCGCGTCTACGCCCTCGACCACACCGGCGACTGGTACCTCGGCCCCGACCTCGACCACGCCCTCGCCGCCCTCGTCACCGGCACCGAACCCAGCCGCCTCAGCACCGTCTGACGTCAGGAAACCGCCGCCGCGGGAATCACCGCCGACACCCGGAAACCCCCCGCGTCCGTCGGCCCCGACACAAACACCCCGCCCAGCGCCGCGACCCGCTCCTTCATCCCCACCAGACCGTTGCCCCCCGACGGCAGCCCCGCCGCGGACGCCGACGCCGGCTCCGGCGGCGGATCGTTCTCCACCTGCATCGCGATCTCCGACACCCGATGCGCCAGCCGCACGTACGTCTTCGCCCCCGACGCGTGCTTGTGCACGTTCGTCAGCGCCTCCTGCACCACCCGGAACGCCGTCTGCTCCACCACCGGCGCATACACCCGCGCGTCCCCCTGCACCGACAGATCCACCACCATCCCGGCCGCCGCCGACTGCCCCACCAACTCGTCCAGCTCCGACAACGACGGCCCCTCACCGTCCGCCTCGGCCGCCCGCGAAGCCGCCGCCGCGGCAGCCGCCCCCACCGCCGCGAGCGGCACCCCCGAGCGCTCCGGCGGCGCCCCACTGCGCAACACCCCGAGCATCTCCCGCAACTCGGTCAGCGCCTGCCGCCCCATGTCCCCCACCAACGCGGCGTTCTTCACCGCCTTCTCCGGGTCCTTCCGCGCCACGGCCTGCAAAGCAGCCGCGTGCACGACCATCAAGCTCACCCGATGCGCGACCACGTCATGCATCTCCCGCGCGATCCGCGTCCGCTCCTCGTTGCGCGCCCACTCGGCCCGCTCCTCCGCCCGCTCCGCGAGCAACTGAAGCTCCCGCTCCAAGTCGTCCGCCCGCTCCCGCAGACTCTCCATCAACCGCCGCCGCGCCCCCGCGTACAGCCCGAGCAGCACCGGCGGCGCGGTCAGCCCCAGCGACGTCGCGAGAGCCGCGAACGGCACGAACCAGTCCCCGATCCCCAGCTCCCCCGCCGCCATGCCCTGCCGCACCCGCACGAACGTCACGATCAGCGTCCCCAGCAGCGACATCCCGGCCAGCGCGCCGATGATCCGCCTCGGCACCTCGCACGCGGCCAGCGTGTACAGCCCCACGATCCCCATCAGGAAGCCCATCTGCGCCGGCGTGATGGCGATCGCCACCAGCACCACCGCGATCGGCCACTTCCTGCGCACCAGCAGCACGGCACCGGCCAGCAGACCGAACAGCACCCCCGCCGCGACCGGAATCCCGGCGTCCCAGGCGAAGGGCACGCCCTCCGCCGCGCACTCGAACGCCGACACGGCCGCGAGGCTCACATCGAGCACCGCACCGCGCCGCCGCTCCCACCACCAAGGCCCACCCCGGGCCGTCACATGGTCTTCCCCCGTCGAGGTCATGCCTCCAGCCTACGGGCGCGTGGCCGCGCATTTCCGGGGAGTTTTGCTGGTTTCGGCTACACCACGGAGGGTGACAGTACGGTAGCGATACGACGCGATATCCCTCGAACGCGTGAACCGCTCACCGTTCACCTCCGGAACCTCACATTCCGCCCGGACGGTATCGCCATGACCCGTTCACCGAACAAGTACGCCGACTTCGAGGACCTGCGCGAACAGGCACTGGCGCTGCGCCGCGCGGGCCTCAGCCGCCGCCAGATCCGCGACCGGCTGCACGTGTACAACAACGACATCCTCAACCGCCTCCTGGAGGGCGAGCCTCCCCCGGAGTGGACGAAGCGGCCGAACGCCAAGGACGACCTACGGGAACAGGCGCGGGAACTCCGGCTCCAGGGCTGGACGTACGACCAGATCCAGGTGGAACTGGGGTGCAGCAAGAGCTCGATCTCGCTGTGGGTACGGGATCTGCCGAGGCCGGAGCGGCGACGGCGATCGAGCGAAGAGGCATCGGCCATCGCGAAGCGCGGGTGGGAGGTCAAGCTGCTTTTGCGTGAGGAGGAGCGCCAACTGACAACGCAGTCGGCCGCAGACGAGGTCGGCGGCATGACCGACCGCGAATTGTTCCTGCTGGGTGTCGGCCTTTATTGGGCCGAGGGCTCCAAGAGCAAGCCCTGGAGTCGGCGCGAGCGCGTCACGTTTGTCAACAGCGACCCCGACATGATCACCGTCTTCTTGGCCTGGCTGAAGCTGCTGGACACCCCACCGGAACGCCTCCGGTTCGCGGTGCACATTCACGAGACAGCGGACGTCTCCGCCGCCGAGCAGTTCTGGGCGGGCCATGTAGGCGTCCACCCGACCCAGTTCCTGAAAACGACTACGAAGAAACACAACCCCCGCACCAACCGGAAGAACACGGGCGACAGCTACTACGGATGCCTCCGAGTCGACGTGAGAGATGGAGCCGAGTTGTACCGGCGCATCGAGGGCTGGTGGAAGGGGACAGTGGTGGCAGCTGAACAACGAACCCCGTAGGCTGGCTCCCGGCATTCCCGGGTTGCTCTGTCGGTAGGGGCGACTGGACTTTGAATCCAGGTAAGACGCAGGTTCGACTCCTGCCCCGGGAGCCCCGCCACCGTGGGCCCTGACAGCACAGTCAGGGCCCACACCCATGTTCCTCACGTAACCCCCCGGTATCCTGCGGATGTCCACCCCCACTCACAGCCGAAGGGCATCCCGTGAGCGCCAACCGCCCGGCCGCCGTCGTCGTTCTCGCAGCGGGTGAGGGCACCCGTATGAAGTCGGCCACGCCGAAGGTCCTGCACGACATCTGCGGCCGCTCCCTGGTGGGCCACGTGCTCGCCGCCGCCGGTGAACTGGACCCGCAGCACCTGGTCGTCGTCGTCGGGCACGCCCGCGAACAGGTCGCCGCGCATCTCGCCGAGGTCGCCCCCGCCGCCCGTACCGCCGTCCAGGAGCAGCAGAACGGCACCGGGCACGCCGTACGGATGGGTCTGGAGGAGCTGGGCGGCCGCGTCGACGGGACCGTCGTGGTCGTGTGCGGGGACACTCCGCTGCTCACCGGCGAGACGCTCGCCGCCCTGGCCGGCACCCACGCCGCCGACGGGAACGCGGTGACCGTGCTGACCGCCGAGGTGCCGGACGCGACCGGGTACGGCCGGATCGTGCGGGACGAGGGCACCGGTGCCGTCACCGCGATCGTGGAGCACAAGGACGCCGACGACGCGCAGCGGGCGATCCGGGAGATCAACTCCGGGGTGTTCGCGTTCGACGGGCAGTTGCTCGCCGACGCGCTGGGCAAGGTGCGGACGGACAACAGCCAGGGCGAGGAGTACCTGACGGACGTGCTCGGCATCCTGCGGGAGGCCGGGCACCGGGTCGGGGCCTGTGTGGCCGGCGACCACCGGGAGATCGCCGGGATCAACAACCGGGTGCAGCTCGCCGAGGCGCGGCGGATCCTGAACGACCGGCTGCTGACGGCGGCGATGCTGGCGGGAGTGACGGTCGTGGACCCGGCGTCGACGTGGCTGGAGGTGACGGTCACGTTCGAGCGGGACGTCACGGTCCATCCCAACACGCAGCTGCACGGCGCCACGCATCTCGCCGAGGGCGCGGAGGTCGGGCCGAACTCGCGGCTGACGGACACCCGGGTCGGGGCCGGCGCGCGGGTCGACAACACCGTCGCGCAGGGTGCGGAGGTCGGCGCGGAGGCGACCGTCGGGCCGTTCGCGTATCTGCGGCCGGGGACGCGGCTCGGGGCCAAGGGCAAGATCGGTACGTATGTCGAGACGAAGAACGCGTCGATCGGTGAGGGCACGAAGGTGCCGCATCTGTCGTACGTGGGGGACGCGACGATCGGTGAGTACTCGAACATCGGTGCCGCGAGTGTGTTCGTGAACTATGACGGACAGGACAAACACCACACCACCGTCGGCTCGCACTGCCGTACGGGGTCGGACAACATGTTTGTGGCTCCGGTCACGGTCGGGGACGGTGCCTACACCGCCGCCGGGTCCGTGATCACGAAGGACGTGCCGCCCGGTTCGCTGGCCGTGGCCCGGGGCCAGCAGCGGAATATCGAGGGTTGGGTGGCTCGTAAGCGCCCGGGGAGCGCGGCCGCGAGGGCGGCCGAGGAGGCGTCCGGGAAGCCGGGTGCCGAGGACTGACCGGAAACCGGTGCGTCGAACTCGTCGTACCGTGATAAGTGCACACCCGCACCCTTACCAGCCGGGACGTCCGCTCTGCTCCGGCTGCGACACCTCTGAGGAGACAGTGCTGTGACCGGGATCAAGACGACCGGCGTGAAGAAGATGATGTTCTTCTCCGGCCGCGCCCACCCCGAGCTTGCCGAGGAGATCGCCCATGAGCTGGGTGTCGGGGTCGTCCCGACGAAGGCGTTCGATTTCGCCAACGGTGAGATCTATGTGCGGTATCAGGAGTCGGCTCGCGGTGCGGACTGTTTTCTGATCCAGAGCCACACGGCTCCGATCAACAAGTGGGTCATGGAGCAGTTGATCATGATCGACGCGTTGAAGCGTGCCTCGGCTCGCTCCATCACCGTCATCGTGCCGTTCTACGGTTACGCGCGGCAGGACAAGAAGCACCGGGGCCGTGAACCGATCTCGGCGCGGCTGATCGCGGATCTGATGAAGACGGCGGGCGCCGACCGCATCCTGGCGGTGGATCTGCACACCGACCAGATCCAGGGTTTCTTCGACGGGCCGGTCGATCATCTCTTCGCGCTGCCGCTGCTGGCGGACTACGTGGGCGCGAAGGTGGACCGGGACAAGCTGACGATCGTGTCGCCGGACGCCGGCCGGGTGCGGGTCGCGGACCGGTGGTGCGACCGGCTGGGCGCGCCGCTGGCGATCGTGCACAAGCGGCGGGACAAGGACGTGGCGAACCAGGTCACGGTGCACGAGGTCGTGGGTGATGTGGAGGGACGTATCTGCGTCCTGGTCGACGACATGATCGACACCGGTGGCACGATCTGCGCGGCGGCGGACGCGCTGTTCGCGCACGGTGCGGAGGACGTCATCGTGACGGCGACGCATGGTGTGCTGTCGGGTCCGGCGGCGGACCGGCTGAAGAACTCGAAGGTGAGTGAGTTCGTGCTGACGAACACCCTGCCGACGCCGGGTGAGCTGGAACTGGACAAGATCACGGTGCTGTCGATCGCGCCGACGATCGCGCGGGCGGTGCGTGAGGTGTTCGAGGACGGTTCGGTGACGAGCCTGTTCGACGAGCAGTAAGCCGTCATCGTCGTAGATCGTTTTGGGTGCGGCCTCCCGTGCCGAGTAGACTGTCGAAGTTGCTCGGCGAGGGAGGCCGTACTCGTGTGTCACGGGTTCGGCTGTCCGTTATCGACGCGCTCTTCGTAGCAGGCCGTTCGTGGCCGGGTGACCACGTCCGATCTCTAGGTTCTACGAGGAGTGATCATGTCTTCCGAGGTGAAGATCGTCGCCGAGACGCGCAGCGAGTTCGGCAAGGGTGCCGCGCGCCGTATCCGTCGTGACAACAAGGTTCCGGGTGTGCTGTACGGGCACGGTTCGGACCCGCTGCACCTGACGCTGCCGGGGCACGAGCTGCTGATGGCGCTGCGTACGCCGAACGTGCTGATCGCGCTGGACATCGACGGCAAGTCGAGCGAGCTGGCCATCCCGAAGTCGGTGCAGCGCGACGCGATCAAGGGTTTCCTGGAGCACGTCGACCTTCAGCTGGTGCAGCGTGGCGAGACGGTCAGCGTCGAGATCTACGTGCACACCGAGGGTGAGCTGGCGCCGGGCGGCAACCTGCTGGAGCACGTGCTGAACACGCTGCCGGTCGAGGCCGAGGCCACGAACATCCCGGAGTCGGTGACCGTCTCCGTCGAGGGTCTGGAGGCCGGTGCCTCCGTCCTGGCGAAGGACATCCCGCTGCCGGCCGGCACCAAGCTGGGTGTCGACGAGGACACGGTGGTCCTCCAGGTCCTGGCCGCGCAGGCCGAGGAGGCCGCCGAGGACGAGGGCGACGAGGCCGCGGAGGCCTGAGCCCCGTCATCATCGGGTGATCAGCCGCTGTTCCCTTCGGGGGGCAGCGGCTGACCGTGTATTGAGGAGACATGGACGTGACGACCGATTCCGGCGCTCCCTGGCTGATCGCGGGGCTGGGCAATCCCGGACCGGAGTACGCGGGGAACCGGCACAACGTCGGTTTCATGGTGGCGGAGCTGCTGGCCGGGCGGATGGGCGGGCGGTTCAAGCGGCACGGGAAGGCGCAGGCGCAGGTCGTGGAGGGGCGGTTCGGTGCGCCGGGGCCGGCCTCGCGGCGGGTGGTGCTGGTGAAGCCGATGTCGTACATGAATCTGTCGGGTGGTCCGGTGACGGCGTTGCGGGACTTCTACAAGGTGCCGACGGACCGGGTGGTGGCGGTGCACGACGAGTTGGACGTCGACTTCGGGGTGCTGCGGCTGAAGCTGGGCGGCGGGGACAACGGGCACAACGGGCTGAAGTCGATGACGAAGGCGATGGGTCCGGGGTATCACCGGGTGCGGTGCGGGATCGGGCGGCCGCCGGGGCGGATGCAGGTGGCGGATTTCGTGCTGAAGGACTTCTCGTCGGCGGAGCGCAAGGAGCTGGACTGGTTCGTGGACCGGGCGGCGGACGCGGTGGAGGCGCTGGTGCTGGAGGGGCTGGAGCGGGCGCAGTCGGCGTACAACTCCTGACGTTCTGCTTGTTCGCTCCGGTTTCGCCCACCGAGGTTGACCTTGTGTGCGGGCATGGCCAAGGATCGCGGCCATGCCTTCTGCGGTGGTGTCGTTCGGTCGGGTGGCGGCGATGGGCACGGTCGCCGTGCTGATCCTGATCGCCGGGGTGTGGGCGTCGTGGGGCAGTGCGCAGTACGTGATGCTGACCAAGGGCCGGGAGCGCGGCACGGTCGAGGTGACGGCGTGTGCCGACGGGGTGTGCAGTGGTCCGTACACGCCGGGGTCGGCGGGGTCGGTGGCCCGGGACCGGGTGGAGCTGGCGGATTCGGTGGCCGTGGCGAAGGGGGAGACGTACGCGGTCGTGCTGAAGCCGGAGGATGCCGAGGCGGTGCGGTCGGGGCCGGCCGGTGTGCTGTACGCGTGGGTGCCGATGGGCGGTGCGCTGCTGCTGGCGTCGGTGGTGGTGGCGGGCGGGCTGCGGCGGACCCGGGCGGCGTGGGTGCTGGCGGGGGCGGGAGTGGTGTTGCTGACGGCGGCGTTCGTGGCCGTATGACGATGCCCCCGGGCCGGGAGTGCGGCGCGGGGGCATCGGTGGTGCCGTGGGTGGGTCAGCCGGTGTTGCGCAGTCCGGCCGCGACTCCGTTGACGGTGAGCAGCAGGGCGCGGGCGAGCAGCGGGTCGGGGTCCTGGCCGGTGGTGGCGGCGTCGCGCTGGCGCTTGAGCAGGGCGACCTGGAGGTAGGAGATCGGGTCGAGGTAGGCGTCGCGGATGCTGAAGGTCTGCTTCAGTACCGGCTGGGCGTCGAGGAGTTCGCGCTCGCCGGTGATCTTGAGGACTTCGGTGACGGTCAGGTCGTGTTCGGCCTTGATGACGTCGAAGACGTGCTTGAGCTCGTCGGGGACGAGGGTGTCGACGTAGTGCTGGGCGATGCGCAGGTCGGTCTTGGCGAGGGTCATCTCGACGTTGGAGATGAAGTTGCGGAAGAAGTGCCACTGCTGGTGCATCTCGTCCAGGACGGTGTCGAGGCCGGCTTCGCGCAGGGCCTTGAGGCCGGAGCCGACGCCGAACCAGCCGGGGACGATCTGCCGGGACTGGGTCCAGCCGAACACCCAGGGGATGGCGCGCAGTCCGTCGAGCGAGACGCCGGAGCCGGGGCGGCGGGAGGGCCGGGAGCCCAGGTGCAGGTCGGCGAGCTGGTCGACCGGGGTGGAGGCGAGGAAGTACGTCGGCAGGTCGGGGTCCTCGACCAGGGCCCGGTAGGCGGTGTGGGCGGCGTCGGAGACGACGTCCATGGCGGCGTCCCAGCGGGCGAGGGCCTCGTCGGACTGGCGGGGGGCGGTGTGCAGGGCGGATGCCTGGAGGGTGGCGGCGACGGTGAGTTCCAGGTTCTCCCGGGCCAGGGACGGCACGAGGTACTTGTCGGAGATCACCTCGCCCTGTTCGGTCACCTTGATCTCGCCTTCCAGGGTGCCCCAGGGCTGGGCGAGGATGGCGTCGTGGGAGGGGCCGCCGCCGCGGCCGACGGTGCCGCCGCGGCCGTGGAAGAGGCGCAGGCGTACGCCGTAGCGGTGGGCGACGTCGCGCAGCCGGCGCTGGGCGCGGTGGATCTCCCACTGGCTGGTGGTGATGCCGCCGAACTTGGAGGAGTCCGAGTAGCCGAGCATGACTTCCTGGACGTCGCCGCGCAGGGCGACCAGGCGCCGGTAGGAGGGGTCGGAGAGCAGGTCCTCCAGGATGGTGTCGGCGGCCTTCAGCTCGTCGGTGGTCTCCAGGAGGGGGACGATGCCGATCCTGGCCCAGCCGGCGTGCAGGTCGATGAGGCCGGCCTCGCGGGCGAGGACGGCGGCGGCGAAGACGTCGTCGGCGCCCTGGCACATGGAGATGATGTACGACTCGATGACCTCGGGGCCGAAGATCTCCAGGGCCCGCTTGACGGTCTGGAAGACGCCGAGGGTCTTCTCGCCGGCCGCGTCGACGGGGGCCGGGGTCGGGCCGAGGGGGCGGCGGGAGCGCAGTTCCTTGGCGAGCAGCTTGGTGCGGTACTCGCGGGGCATGTCGGCGTAGCGCCAGGACTCCTCGCCGAGCCGGTCGAAGAGCTGGCCGAGGGCGTGGTGGTGGGCGTCGGCGTGTTCGCGGACGTCCATGGTGGCGAGCTGGAGGCCGAAGGCGGCCAGGGTGCGGATGGTGCGGGCGAGGCGGCCGTCGGCGAAGAGTCCGCCGCGGTGTTCGCGCAGCGAGGTCTGGAGCAGGCGGAGGTCGTCGAGGAGTTCGGCGGTGCCGAGGTAGTCGTGGCCGGCCTGGTGCGGGGTGTTGCGGGCCAGCCGGGTCTTGGTGTTCTCCAGCTTCTGCCGGATGGCGGTGGCCTTGAGCCGGTAGGGCTCCTCGGCGTTGAGGCGCTTGTAGCGGGGGCTGATCTCGGGGAGCCGGTCGAGGTCGGCGGTGAGGGAGTCCAGCAGTTCCTGGGTGGCGCCGGTGTAGCGGATGGAGTTGGAGAGGAAGCCGCGCAGCTCGTCGATCATCTCCAGGGCGTCGTTGATGCCGTGCTCGTGCTGGAGGATGAGGACGTCCCAGGTGACCTGGGGGGTGACGTTGGGGTTGCCGTCGCGGTCGCCGCCGATCCAGGTGCCGAAGGTGAGCGGCCGGGTGTCGTCGGGGAGCTTCACTCCCACCCGTTCCAGCTCGGCCGTCAGGTCCTCCAGGACGTCGCCCACGGCCCCGGCGTGCAGTTCGTCCAGGTAGTAGATGGCGTTGCGGGCCTCGTCGGCGGGTTCGGGGCGGACCACGCGCAGTTCGTCGGTCTGCCACACCAGGTCGATGTTCTCGGCGAGGCGGGTGTCCAGGCGGCGCCGGTCGGACTCGATGACCGGGGTGTCGAGCAGGGTGGCGATGCGGCGCAGCTTGTTCAGCACCGAGCGGCGGGCGGCCTCGGTGGGGTGCGCGGTGAAGACGGGGCGCACGTTGAGGTTGGCGACGGTCTCCCGCAGGTGGTCGGGGTCGGCGTCCTTGAGGCGGTCGGCGGTGATGGCGAGCAGGCCGCCCTCGGCGGCGCGCTTGGCGCGCAGTTCCCGGCCGCGGTGCACCTGTTCGGTGACGTTGGCGAGGTGGAAGTAGGTGGAGAAGGCGCGGACCAGCTTGGCCGCGGTCTGGAGTTCGGTGCCGCGCAGCAGCTCCGCGGCGGCCTCGCCGTCCTCTCGGGTGAGTCGGCGGACCTTCTCGACGAGCTCCAGCAGCTCGGGGCCCTCCTGCCGCACGAGGGTCTCTCCGAGGAGATCGCCCAGCCGGCGGATGTCGGCGCGCAGTTCGCTGCTGGTGGTCGCCGTGGTGGTCTGGTCGTCGGCACTGCTCACAGGTGCGGCTCCTTGCAGTGTTGAAGCTCGTCTGGGAGGGAACCCGGACGGCGTCCTCGCGCGGCGGGTGCCGCTTACGGGGCCGGGTGTCCGGGAAAGAGTCAGAGCGGACCGCGCTGTCCGACCGACTCCCAGGATAGGTGTCCACCGGGACGCGCAGGCTCACGGGCTCTTGCTGAGCGACTACGCGCTGCCATACTTACGTTGCCGTAGGTTACGGAACCGTAGGAACGACCGCACGGTGTCCGCGGCCCGGCATCCTGACCTCTACCCTCGACCCCCCAGGGGACGCGCATGACCACGAGTTCCGATGTGATCCCGGACTCTCCGAAGGCTCCCGACGACTCTCCCGGCCTCGCCGCCGCTCCCGCGACGCTGGGCGGTGAGCGCAAGCGTTCGATCGAGCAGATCACCCTGCTGCTGTTCATCACGGTTCCGTTCCTGGCGCTGGCGGCGGCGGTGCCGCTGGCCTGGGGGTGGGGCGTGAGCTGGCTGGACCTCGGCCTCCTCGTCTTCTTCTACTTCCTCGGGTGCCACGGCATCACCATCGGTTTCCACCGTCACTTCACCCACGGTTCCTTCAAGGCCAGGCGGCCGCTCAAGATCGCGCTGGCGATCGCCGGGTCGATGGCGGTCGAGGGGCCGCTGGTGCGCTGGGTCGCCGACCACCGCAAGCATCACAAGTTCTCCGACGCCGAGGGCGACCCGCACTCGCCGTGGCGGTACGGGGAGACGGTTCCGGCGCTGATGAAGGGCTTGTGGTGGGCCCACATCGCATGGATGTTCGACGAGGAGCAGACCTCGCAGGAGAAGTACGCGCCGGATCTGATCAAGGACGGCACGCTGCGGGCGATCTCCCGCCAGTTCGTGCTGTGGACGGCGGCCTCGCTGGCGCTGCCGGCGCTGATCGGCGGTCTGGTGACGATGTCCTGGTGGGGCGCGTTCACCGCGTTCTTCTGGGGTTCACTCGTCCGGGTGGCGCTGCTGCACCACGTCACCTGGTCGATCAACTCGATCTGTCACGCGGTCGGCAAGCGCCCGTTCAAGTCGCGGGACCGGTCCGGCAATGTGTGGTGGCTGGCGGTGCTGTCCTGCGGTGAGTCCTGGCACAACCTGCACCACGCCGACCCGACCTCCGCGCGGCACGGGGTGGAGCGCGGCCAGATCGACTCCTCGGCGCGGTTCATCCGGATCTTCGAGAAGCTCGGCTGGGCCTACGACGTGCGCTGGCCGTCACGCTCACGTATCGATTCGCGCCGGGAGCCGGACGAGAACGGCTCCCGCCGCCGGAAGGAGACGGTCAAGGCGGCATAGTGGAAGCCGTGGCGACCGACTCCAGCAGTACCCCAGGCAACGACAAGCCGCGGCGCGCGCGCCGCACCCGGATGACCGGTGCCGAGCGCCGCCAACAGTTGCTGGAGATCGGTCGCACCCTCTTCGCCGCGAAGGGTTTCGAGGGCACGTCGGTGGAGGAGATCGCCGCGAAGGCGGGGGTGTCCAAGCCGGTGGTGTACGAGCACTTCGGCGGCAAGGAGGGGCTCTACGCGGTGGTGGTGGACCGCGAGATGCGGCGGCTGCTCGACATGGTGACGTCGTCGCTGACCGCCGGGCACCCGCGGGAGCTGTGCGAGCAGGCGGCGTTCGCGCTGCTCGACTACATCGAGGAGTACACGGACGGTTTCCGCATCCTGGTCCGCGACTCCCCGATCCCCCAGTCCACGGGTTCCTTCGCCTCCCTGATCTCGGACATCGCCACCCAGGTGGAGGACATCCTGGGCCGCGAGTTCAAGAACCGCGGCTTCGACTCCAAGCTGGCCCCGCTGTACGCGCAGGCGCTGGTCGGCATGGTGGCGCTGACCGGCCAGTGGTGGCTGGACGTGCGCCGGCCGAAGAAGGCGGAGGTCGCCGCCCATCTGGTCAATCTGGCCTGGCACGGGCTGGACGGACTGAACCAGAAGCCGCGGCTGATCGGGCACCGCAAGAGTTAGCGGCGGCGGCCATCACCGCCGGTCCTCGCGGCGGCCGGGGCACGCAGCTGGACGTCTCCAAGCCGGAATCACCGGTCGAGCGGCTGGGCTTCCCCTCTACTACGCCTTCGACGGCGCCCTTCCGCCGCCCCGGGCGGTGGCCGCGCACGCGACGATCTCCCCGTACGGCCCGTACGGCCCGTTCGCGGCGAGCCGCACCCGGCCGGTCCCGGTGATCACGCCGCTGCCCCCGTGCGTGCCACCGCGAACACCCGCCGGAACGGGAACGGCGTGCCGTGCGGCCCCGGCGGATAGGCGGCGCGCAGCACCGTGCGGTACTCCTCGACGAAGGCGTCCCGGGCCTGGGGGTCGTCGTCGAGGGCGTCCAGCACCGGCCGCAGCCCGGTCCCGCGCACCCAGTCGAGGACCGGGTCCGGGCCGGTCAGCAGGTGGACGTAGGTGGTCTCCCAGACGTCGGCGGCGCAGCCGAGGGCGGTGAGGTCGGCGAGGTACTCGCCGGGGGTGTGGACGGCGTCGCCGTGCCGCAGGACACCGGCGAGGCGGGCCCGCCACCGCGGTGCGGCGGCCAGTTCGCGCATCAGGCGGTGGCTGGGGGCGTCGAAGTTGCCGGGGACCTGGAAGGCGAGGGTGCCGCCGGGGGCGAGGCCGGCGATCCAGTCGGCGAACCGCTCGCGGTGGCCGGGCACCCACTGGAGGGTGGCGTTGCTGATGATCAGGTCGTGCGGTTCGGCGGGGGTCCAGGTGCGGACGTCGGCGGTGGCGAAGTCGAGCCGGCCGCCCGCCGGGGTGGGGCCGGCCTGCTCGCGGGCCCGGTCCAGCATGGCCGGCGCGTTGTCGTAGCCGGTGACGCGGGCGGTGGGCCAGCGCTCGGTGAGCAGCACGGTGGCGGTGCCGGGGCCGCAGCCCAGGTCGGCGATGCGCGGCGGGTCGCCGGGCAGTCCGGGGACGCGGGCCAGCAGGTCGGTGAAGGGGCGGGCGCGGTGACCGGCGTGGCGCAGGTACTGGGCGGGGTCCCAGGTGGGGGCAGTGGCGGGCATGGGGCCTCCCGGAGCGGGTCTACGGCTACGTCTACATCTACCTCTACGACGGGTGTTCCAGCCTGACCCTCAAATTATCTTCATGTCAAGATAGTTGGCATCAAGAGACTTCACATCGACACAACCACTACACTGATCGTCATGGAGGACGAGGTCGATCGACTGGTCGCAGCGTGGCGCCGGGAGCGCCCGGACCTCGACGTGGAACCGCTCGAGGTGCTCAGCCGGGTGAGCCGGCTGGCCCGGCACCTGGACCGGGCCCGCCGGCTGGCCTTCGCCGAGCATCAGCTGGAGCCCTGGGAGTTCGACGTGCTCACCGCGCTGCGCCGCGCGGGCACCCCGTACCAGCTCTCCCCGGGCCAGCTCCTCACCCAGACCCTGGTCACGTCCGGCACGATGACCAACCGCATCGACCGGCTGGCCAAGAAGGGCCTGGTGGAGCGGCTGCCCGACCCGAGCGACCGGCGCGGGGTGCTGGTCCGGCTCACCGCCGAGGGCCAGGACCGGGCCGATCAGGCGCTGGCCGGACTGCTGGCCCAGGAGCGGGCCATCCTGGCCGAGCTGTCCGGCGCCCAGCGTGTCGAACTGGCCGGGCTGCTGCGCCAGTTGACCGCCCCCTTCGACAACATCCCCGGCTGAACCGGACCGGCGGGCCGCCGTCAGGCGGTGTGCGTCTCCTCCGCGCCGAGCCGCCCGCCGGGGGTGCCCAGGTCGACCGGGCCGACGCCGGCCCGCCGGGCCAGCGCGACGGCGGCCAGCGTGGAGTGCACGCCGAGCTTGCCGAGCACGTTCTGCATGTGCGTCCGCACGGTGTGCGGGGACAGGAACAGCCGCTCCGCCACCGCCTTGCGGCCCAGCCCGGCCACCATGCAGCGCAGTACTTCCCGCTCCCGCGGCGTCAGCGACTCCACCAGCCGCTCGCTCTCGGTGCGGTGCTTGCGGGCGGCGGTCAGCTCGCGCAGCACGCCGGTGAGCAGGGCGGCCGGCAGATGCGTCTCGTCGCGCAGCACCCCGCGGATGACGGTGAGCAGCCGGGACAGCGAGCAGTCCTTCGCCACCCAGCCGGACGCCCCGGCCTGGAGGGCGAGCGCCGCCCGCCGCGGATCGTCCTTCTCGGCGAGCACCACGGTCCGTACCGCGGGGTACGTCGTCCGTACGCCGGTGACCAGCGAGATCCCGTCCACGATCCGGTCCTCGTCGGTGTCCCGTACCGGCACGGCGGGCCGCGCCCCGGGCATGGCGCCGCCGAGGTCGGCGTCGACCAGCAGCACGTCGAACCGCCGCCCCTCGGACGCCGCCCGCTCCAGGCAGCGCAGCGCGGCCGGGCCGCTGCCCGCCGCGGAGACGTCGACGTCCGGCTCGGCGGCCAGCGCCGCGGCGAGCGACTCGGCGAAAATACGATGGTCGTCGACGACCAGGACTCGGATGCGAACCACGTGACCCCCTTCCCCACGCTCCGCCATGGAGCGGGGGACTACCCAGTCTCAAAGGACGACATCAGCGCGGGTACGACGCCCGGGGCGCCCGTATCCGCCTGTGCCTGCTGACGCTGCCGCACTGCTCGACGCCGCGTCCGGCACCCTGGCCCGGCACGGCCGCCACCACCGCACGGCCGCCGCCGCACAGAGATCGCTACCCCGCCCCGGGCGTCGTACCCGACTGTCTCGCCCCCTGATCGGCACCGGCCCCCACCGGTGCTGTCCATCAGGGTACGGACGAGGGGCGGGAGCGGAAGGCTATTTGCAGAACTGGCGGTCCGGCACGTTTATGGTGAGCCGCATGTTTCGCCTTGAGACAGAAGTCGACAGAGCACGACGCGACATCCTGCACAGTCGTCTGCGGGAGACGAACACGGCGGCCTCGCCCGTGCTGCGCGGGCTGCGCGGAACCCCTCACGATCGCGAAGTCCCGCTGCACGTCTGGCTCATGGAGGGGCCGGACCGGGTGGCCGGCGGCCTGGTCGGCCACACCTGGGCGACCTGGCTGCACGTGACGTACCTGTGGGTGGACGCCCGCCACCGGGGCGCGGGGCTGGGCTCCCGGCTCCTGGCGGAGGCGGAGCGGATCGCGGTCGCCGCCCGGCACTGCCGGGCGGCCCGCGTGGAGACCTGGGACTTCCAGGCCCCGGAGTTCTACCGCCGCCGGGGCTACGACGTGGTGTGCGTGATCCCCGACTATCCGCCGGGGATCACCGAGTACACCTTGGTCAAACAGTTGACCTGAAACGCACTACGCCAGCCGCCGCGCTCCGGCCGCCGGCACCGCTTCGAAGGTGCGCGGCGCGGTGAACCCGGCCGCCGCGAACGCGGTCTCCACCGCCTTGCCGACCGCCTCCACGTCGGCGGCCTCCACCAGCACGATGGCCGAGCCGCCGAACCCGCCGCCGGTCATCCGCGCGCCGAGCGCGCCGGACTCCAGGGCGGTGTCGACGACCAGGTCCAGCTCCGGGCAGGAGATCCGGAAGTCGTCCCGCAGCGAGACGTGCCCCTCGACCAGCACCGGCCCGATGGCCCGCGGCTCCCCGGCCGCCAGCAGCGCCACCACCCGCTCGACCCGCTGGTCCTCGGTGACGACGTGCCGGACCAGCCGCCGTACCTCCGCCTCGTCGCCGAGCCGCTCCAGGGCCGCGTCCAGTTCCTCGTAGGGGATGTCCCGCAGGGCGTTCACGCCCAGCAGTGCGGCGCCCTGCTCGCAGCCGGCCCGCCGCTTGCCGTACTCGCCCTCGCTGTGCGAGTGCTTGACCTGCGTGTCGACCACGAGCAGCCGCAGCCCCTCGGCCGCCAGGTCGAACGGCACCTGGCGCTGGGACAGGTCCCGGGTGTCCAGGAACAGCGCGTGCCCGGCCTCACAACAAGCAGAAGCCGTCTGATCCATGATCCCGACCGGCGCGCCCACGTACACGTTCTCCGCCCGCTGGCACAGCCGGGCCAGCTGCCAGCCGCGCAGCCCCAGCCCGAACAGGTCGTTCAGCGCGAGCGCGACGACGACCTCCAGCGCCGCCGAGGACGACAGCCCCGCGCCCGCCGGAACCGTGGACGCCAGATGGATGTCGGCGCCCGTCACCTCGTGCCCGGCCTCGCGCAGCGCCCACACCACCCCGGACGGGTACGCCGTCCAGTTCCGGTCGCTCTCCGGCGTCAGGTCGGCCACCCGCAGCTCGGCGACACCGCCCTCGACGTCCGCCGAGTGCAGCCGCAGTACGCCGTCGGTGCGCGGCGTCACGGCCGCCACCGCCGTGTGCGGCAGCGCGAACGGCATCACGAAGCCGTCGTTGTAGTCGGTGTGCTCACCGATGAGGTTGACGCGCCCGGGGGCCGCCCACACCCCCTCCGGCTCGCTCCCGTACAGCCGCGTGAACCGCTGCGCGACCTCGGCCGCCGTGTCGACGCTCATCCGCTGAATCCCTGACCTTTCCTGCGTTTCAGTTGGCGCGCCGCTGCGCGAACTCCCAGGCGTCCGCGACGATCCCGGCGAGGTCGGCGCGCGACGGACGCCAGCCCAGTTTCTCCCGCGCGGTGTCGGCCGAGGCGACCAGCACCGCCGGGTCACCACCGCGCCGAGCTGCCACGACCTCGGGGATCGGATGCCCGGTGACCTGCCGCACGGTCTCGATGACCTGCCGCACCGAGAACCCGTTCCCGTTGCCGAGGTTGCAGATCAGGTGCTCACCGGGGCTCGCCGCGCCCAGCGCCAGCAGATGCGCCTCCGCGAGATCCGCGACGTGAATGTAGTCCCGTACACAGGTCCCGTCCGCCGTCGGATAGTCGTCCCCGAAGACCGAGACGGCTTCCCGCCGCCCCTGCGCGACCTGGAGCACCAGCGGGATCAGATGCGACTCGGGATCATGCCGCTCGCCGTACTCCCCGTACGCGCCCGCGACATTGAAGTACCGCAGCGAGACGGCCCCCAGCCCATGCGCGGCGGCCTCCCCGCTGATCATGTGGTCGACGGCGAGCTTGGTGGCGCCGTAGGGGTTGGTCGGCGCGGTCGGCGCGGACTCCACGATCGGCACCTGCCGCGGCTCGCCGTACGTGGCCGCCGTCGACGAGAAGACCAGCCGCCGCACGCCCGCTTCCCGCATGGCGCCGAGCAGCGCCATGGTCCCGCCGACGTTGTTGTCCCAGTACTTCTCGGGCTTCGCCACGGACTCGCCGACCTGCGAGAAGGCGGCGAAGTGCAGCACACCGTCGAAAGACGGGTCCAGCCACTTGCCGGCGTCGCGGATGTCGCCCTCCACGAACGAGGCCCCGGCCGGCACGCCCTCCCGGAATCCGGTCGACAGGTTGTCGAGGACGACGACCTCGTGCCCGGCCTCCATCAGATGCTGGGCGACGACGCTGCCGACATACCCCGCGCCACCCGTCACCAGGTACTTCGCGCTCATGAACTCGCTACCTCTCGCAGTCGCTCGGCCGCGCGCTCCGGCGGCACGTCGTTGATGAACACATTCATGCCGGACTCGGAGCCCGCGAGGAACTTCAGCTTGCCGGACGTACGGCGAATGGTGAAAAGCTCGAGATGCAACGCGAAGTCGTCCCGCGTCACCCCCTCGAACTCCTCCAGCTGCCCGAACGGCGCCTGGTGCCAGGCGGCGATGTAGGGCGTGGGGGGCTCACCCTCGCCGAAGATCCGGTCGAACCGCCGCAACAGTTCCAGATACACCTGGGGGAACTCTGTGCGCGCCGCCTCGTCGAGGCCCAGCAGATCGGCGACCCGCCGCTTCGGATACAGGTGCACCTCGTAGGGCCAGTGCGCGGCGTAGGGCACGAAGGCGATCCAGTGCTCGCCCTCCAGCACGACCCGCTCGTCGTCCAGTTCGCTGCGCAGCACGGCGTCGAACAGGTTCTCGCCGCCGGTCGCCTCCTTGTGGGCGGCCACCTGCCGCAGCATCAGGGCGGTGCGGGGGGTGGTGAAGGGGTAGGCGTAGATCTGCCCGTGCGGGTGACCCAGCGTCACACCGATCTCGGCACCCCGGTTCTCGAAACAGAAGACCTGTTCGACGGAGGACAGATGCGACAGCTCGGACGTGCGGTCCGTCCAGGCGTCGAGGACGAGCCGGGCGTGCTCCTCGCTCAGGTCGGCGAAGGAGGCGTCGTGGTCGGAGGTGAAGCAGACGACTTCGCACCGCCCGGAGTCGCCGGCCAGCGAGGGGAAACGGTTCTCGAAGACGGCCACGTCGTACGACGAGTCCGGGATCTCGCTCAGCCGCTCACCCCGCGTCGGGCACAGCGGGCACTGGTCGGCGGGCGGGTGGTACGTCCGCCCCTGGCGGTGCGAGGCGACCGCGACCGCGTCCCCCAGCAGCACGTCCCGGCGGACCTGGGACGAGGTCACGGTCGGCTCCAGCGGACGGCGGTCCACCGCGTCCCGTACGACGTCGTCGCGCAGGTCGTAGTAGATCAGCTCGCGACCGTCGGCCAGCCGGGTCGAGGTCTTCTTCACTGCCGGACTCCTCACGCCACTACCCGCCCAAGCACTCAACACAATCCAACATAACACTCCACAACTCACCACCCCCCTCGATCATCACAATCAATCAAAGAACACCATCGAAAGTGTTCATTTTCTGAAGACGGAGGCATAGATTCCGCTCTGATCGGTTCACGCAACGAAGCGAGTACGCATGCAAACCCCCACATACCTTGCGGCGGAGCTCCGCCTCCCCACCAACTGGCTCGACTACACGATCCTGGCCATCTACTTCCTGGTCGTCCTCGGCATCGGCCTGGCCGCCCGCCGCTCGGTCCGGACCAGCCTGGACTTCTTCCTCTCCGGCCGCTCCCTGCCCGCGTGGGTCACCGGACTCGCCTTCGTCGCGGCCAACCTGGGCGCCACCGAGATCCTCGGCATGGCCGCCAACAGCGCCCAGTACGGCGTCTACACGACCCACTGGTACTGGATCGGCGCGATCCCGGCGATGGTCTTCCTGGGCCTGGTGATGATGCCGTTCTACTACGGCAGCAAGGTCCGCTCGGTCCCGGAGTTCCTCCTCCTGCGCTTCGACCGCTCCGCCCACCTGCTCAGCTCGATCCTGTTCGCCATCGCGGCGATCCTGATCGCGGGCGTCAACCTCTACGCCCTGGCCATCGTCGTCGAGGCCCTCCTCGGCTGGCCCCTGTGGGTCTCGATCGTGGTCGCGGGCGCCTTCGTCCTCGCGTACATCACCCTCGGCGGCCTGTCCTCCGCGATCTACAACGAGGTCCTCCAGTTCTTCGTGATCCTGGCGGCGCTCATCCCGATCACCATCCTCGGCCTGAAGAAGGTCGGCGGCTGGGACGGCCTGTCCGACACCCTCTCCGCGCAGCACGGCAGCGACTTCATGACGTCCTGGGGCGGCACGGGCATCGGCAACGACAACCCGCTGGGCGCCAACTGGCTGACCATCGTGCTGGGCCTCGGCTTCGTCCTCGGCTTCGGCTACTGGACCACCAACTTCGCGGAGGTGCAGCGCGCGCTGTCCGCGAAGAACCTGTCCGCCGCGAAGCGCACCCCCCTCATCGCGGCGTTCCCGAAGATCTTCATCGTCTTCCTGGTGATGATCCCGGGCCTGGTGGCGGCCGCCCTGGTCCCCAAGATCGGCACCGCCGGCTCCGACCTCCAGTACAACGACGCGATCCCGTACCTGATGGAGCAGTTCCTGCCCAACGGGGTGCTCGGCATCGCGGTGACCGGTCTGCTGGCGGCGTTCATGGCCGGCATGGCGGCCAACGTGTCGTCCTTCAACACGGTGTTCACCACCGACATCTGGGCGAAGTACGTGAAGAAGGGGGAGCCGGACACGTACTACCTGAAGTTCGGCCGCCTCATCACGGTCATCGGCGTACTGGCGTCCATCGGCACGGCCTTCCTCGCCCAGTCCTTCTCCAACATCATGGCGTACCTCCAGACGCTGTTCTCCTTCTTCAACGTGCCGATGTTCGTGGTCTTCATCATCGGCATGTTCTGGAAGCGGGCGTCGGTGAAGTCCGGCTTCTGGGGCCTGCTCGCGGGCACCGTGGCGGCGATGGTGAACTACTTCTGGATCTACAAGCAGGGCGTCATCGACATCCCCTCCGACCAGGGGGCCAACTTCGTCTCGGCGATCGTCGGGTTCGTCGCGGGCGCGGTGGTCATGGTGGCCGTGTCCCTCTTCACCGCCCCGAAGCCGGCCGCGGAACTGCAGGGCCTGGTCTACGGCACGCGGTCCCCCGGCATGACCGAGAAGCCCGCCGAGGGCGACGACGCGTGGTACCGGAAGCCGGCGCTGCTGGGCTGGGGCGCGATCGTACTGGCGGCCGCCTGCTACATCCCGTTCTCGTTCTGATCGCGGGAGGATTGAGAGAACATGTCTTCTGAATTCGGGAAGCCGGAAAAGGACGTCGAGCGGGAGGTCTCCGAGCTGGAGACCAAGTCGGCGACGGCCGCGCGGCTGTTCGACATCCGACGGATCATCGGCGGGCTGTTCGCCCTGTACGGCGTGATCGTCACGATCGCGGGCCTGACGGCGTCCGACGCGGACATCGACAAGGCCGAGGGCGTGAACATCAACCTGTGGACCGGGCTGGGGATGCTGGTGCTGGGCCTGTTCTTCCTGGCCTGGCTGAAACTGCGCCCGACGGCCCCACCGCCGCCTCCGGCGAACGACGGGGAGTAGGCGCGGGGCGCGGCGGCTGACGCCGGGTGCCGATCAGCGCCACCGGCGTGACGTGGCACCCGGCGCGATGGCTGGGGCCGGGGCGTGGCGCGACCCGGCGCTGCCCGGGTGCCGCCGCGCCCACCCTCCCCCACTCTCGGCTTCGCTCGAGCGGGGGGACCCCCATCGCCCCTGGGGGTACCACCCAGGCCGTTCAGGCACTGGGGGAGGCACGAATGCCCGCGGTTGGGCGGCCCCCCACGGCCGAGTGGGTACGTACTCGCACTCGCGTACGGCGGGAAGGGGACGGGGTGGGGGGTGTCCGCCCGCAGCGGTTGGCGCGTCAACCCGGTTCACCCCCGTAGGAGACCGATTCCGCGCCGTTCCGAGGACGGACACCCCCCACCCCGGCCCCGACCCACAACCAAACCGAAGGCGCTACGCGCACCCCCACCAAACCCGCGCAGGCCGCCGCAGGCGCCCCGCTCAACCGCCGGAGGCCCCCGCCCGGTCGAGCAACCCCGTCCGCGCCGCCAGCGCAGCCGCCTCAAGCCTCGACCCCACCCCGAGTTTCATCAGCACCCGCTGCACATGGGTGCGCGCGGTGGACGGCGCGATCCCCATCCCGGCCGCGATCAGCCGGGTGTCCTCACCCTCCGCGACCCGCATCAGCACTTCCAGCTCCCGGGGCGTCAGCAGCTGAAGCAGCCGCTGCCCCTCGTCATCGGGCTGCGCGGCGGGATTCAGCAGTTCGGCGAAGGCCCCCTGAAGCAGCGCGGGCGCCACCGCCGCCTCCCCCGCCCGCGCCTTCATGATCGCCCGCTCGACGCCCTCTATCCGCTCGTCGTGCCGGACGTACCCCGACGCCCCCGACGCGAACGCCGCGGCGATGCCGCGCGGACTCGGCACCGGCCCCAGCACCAGCACCGCCACCTGCGGCCGGTCCCGCTTGATCCGTACCACCGGATCGAAGATCCCCGGCTCGGCCGGCGTCGCTGTCCCCATCAGGCAGACCTCCGGCGCCCGGCTGATCACCAGCTCCGCCGCCCCCGCGGCCGGCGCCGCCGCGGCCAGCACCCGGTGCCCCCGCAGCTTCAACGCCGAGGCCAGCGCCTCGGCGAGCAATCGGTGGTCGTCGACCACCATCAGCCGCACTCCCACTGCCACCCCCCAGTCCCCCTGCGGTCACCCACAGTCCCCCGACCTGCCCCCGGAAGCTACACGCTTGTTCGACGTCGCGCTCCCCCTACCGGCGAGAACTGCCCCGGATCACCGAAATTCCTCGCATTACGACCGGGTCAGGCGTCCTCCGCCAGTTCCAGCCAGCGCATCTCCAGCTCGTCGCGCTGCCCGGACAGCTCCCGCAACTCGGCGTCCAGCTCGGCCACCTTCGCGAAATCCGTCGCGTTCTCCGCGATCCGCGCGTGCAGCTTGCTCTCCTTCTCGGAGATCTTGTCCAACTGCCGCTCGATCTTCTGGAGTTCCTTCTTCGCGGCCCGCTGATCGGCGGCGTTCTTCTCGACGCCCCTGTCCACCGCGGCGGCGGGCGCGGCCGGTACAGCCGCGGCCGCCTCCTCCATCCGCCGCCGTCGCTCCAGGTACTCGTCGATCCCGCGCGGCAGCATCCGCAGCGCACCGTCCCCGAGCAGCGCGAACACCCGGTCGGTGGTCCGCTCCACGAAGAACCGGTCGTGGGAGATGACGATCATCGACCCGGGCCAGCCGTCGAGCAGATCCTCGAGCTGGGTCAGCGTCTCGATGTCGAGGTCGTTCGTGGGCTCGTCGAGGAAGAGCACGTTCGGCTCGTCCATCAGCAGCCGCAGGATCTGGAGCCGCCGCCGCTCACCGCCCGACAGGTCCCCCACCGGCGTCCACTGCTTCTCTTTCCCGAAGCCGAACGTCTCGCACAGCTGCCCGGCGGTCATCTCCCGCCCCTTGCCCAGGTCGACGCGCTCCCGGACCGCCTGCACGGCTTCCAGCACCCGCCACTCGGGGTCGAGTTCGGCGACCTCCTGCGACAGATAGGCCAGCTTCACCGTCCGGCCGACCTTGACCCGGCCACCGGCCGGCTGCCGCTCGCCGTCGCTGTACGCGGCCTCGGCGAGCGCCCGCAGCAGCGAGGTCTTGCCCGCGCCGTTGACCCCGACCAGACCGATCCGGTCCCCCGGCCCGAGCTGCCAGGTCAGCTGCTTCAGCAGCACCTTGGGCCCGGCCTGGACCGTCACGTCCTCCAGATCGAAGACCGTCTTCCCGAGCCGCGACGACGCGAACTTCATCAGCTCACTGCTGTCCCGCGGCGGCGGCACGTCCGCGATCAGCTCATTGGCGGCCTCCACCCGGAACCGCGGCTTGGAGGTCCGCGCGGGCGCCCCACGCCGCAGCCAGGCCAGTTCCTTGCGGACCAGGTTCTGCCGCTTGGCCTCCTCGGTCGCGGCGATCCGCTCCCGTTCCGCCCGGGCGAAGACGTAGTCCGAGTAGCCGCCCTCGTACTCGTAGACGTCGCCGCGCTGCACGTCCCACATCCGGGTGCAGACCTGGTCGAGGAACCACCGGTCGTGGGTGACGCAGACCAGCGCGGACCGCCGCTCCCGCAGGTGCCGGGCCAGCCACGCGATGCCCTCGACGTCGAGGTGGTTGGTGGGCTCGTCGAGCACCACCAGGTCCGGTTCCTCGATGAGCAGCTGGGCCAGCGCGATCCGCCGCCGCTCACCGCCGGACAGCGGCCCGATCACGGTGTCCAGCCCCTGCGGGAACCCCGGCAGGTCCAGCCCCCCGAACAGCCCGGTCAGCACGTCCCGGATCTTCGCGTTGCCCGCCCACTCGTGGTCGGCGAGGTCCCCGATGACCTCGTGCCGCACGGTGGCGGCGGGGTCGAGGGAGTCGTGCTGGGTCAGCACCCCGAGCCGCAGCCCGCCGGAGTGGGTGACCCGCCCGGTGTCGGCCTCCTCCAGCTTGGCGAGCATCCGGATCAGCGTGGTCTTGCCGTCTCCGTTGCGGCCCACGACGCCGATGCGGTCCCCCTCGGAGACACCGAGGGACACCCCGTCCAGCAGGGCACGGGTGCCGTACACCTTGCTGACGTTCTCGACATTGACCAGGTTGACGGCCATTTCTCTCCTGCCTGGGGGACGATCAGCCTTCAAGCGTAGGCCCTCCGGGGAGCCGGGTAACACGGACAAGGCTCGTCACTCTTTGTAGTGACGTATGTCAGATCGTCCCGCTACCGTGGGAGGCAGGCAGCAGGATCCCGTCCATGGGAGGAACCATGACCGCCGAGTCCGTAGAGCACCGCCGCCACCAGCAGCGCTGGCCGGTGCCGCCCGTGGACGGCTACACCGTGGACGACCTGTTCACACTGCCGGATCTCCCGCAGCACACCGAGTTGATCGACGGGAGTCTGGTTTTCGTGAGTCCGCAGCGCCGTTTCCACGCGAACGTGATCGATCTGCTGGTCAGCGGTCTGCGCAGCACAGCGCCGCCCAAGCTGAGGGTCAGCCGCGAGATGACCGTCGTCCTCGACGAACACAACGGCCCCGAGCCCGACGTGAGCGTCATCCGGGCCGAGGCGATCGTCGGGCCGACCCAGACCAGCTACCGGGCCGACGCCGTCCTGCTGGCCGTAGAGGTCGTCTCCCCCGACTCCGAGTCCCGCGACCGCACGACCAAGCCGCACAAGTACGCGGCCGCCGGCATCCCGAACTTCTGGCGGGTGGAGCAGGGCGGCACCGATGGCAGGCCCGTCGTCCATGTCTACGAACTCGACCCGATGACCAGCGCGTACGTGCACATGGGCATGCACCGCGACCAGATCAAGGTCGACAAGCCCTACACCATCGACATCGATCTGACCGCCATCGACCAGCTCTGAACGAGCCGCCGGTCAGACCACCACCGCCCCCACCGCCGCCCCCTCCGCCACCCGCACCGTCCCGCACGTGCCGGAGGCCCGCAGTACCCCGGCGACGACGGCCGCCGCGTCCGCGTCCCCCGCGAGGAACGCCGTGGTCGGGCCCGAGCCCGAGACCAGAGCCGCCAGCGCGCCCGCCGCCCGCCCCGCCGCCAGCGTGTCCGCCAGTTCCGGGAACAGGGACAGCGCGGCCGGCTGGAGGTCGTTCGAAACGGCCACCGCCAACGCCCCCGGGTCGCCTGCGGCCAGCGCGTCCAGTACCGCCTGCGAGGCCACCGGGTCGGGGATGTCCGCGCCCGCCCCCAGCCGGTCGAACTCCCGGAACACCGCCGGCGTGGACAGCCCCCGGTCGGCCATCGCGAACACCCAGTGGAAGGTGCCCCCCACCTTCAGCTCGGTCAGCCGCTCGCCCCGCCCGGTGCCCAGCGCCGCCCCGCCGACCAGGCTGAACGGCACGTCGCTGCCCAGTTCGGCGCAGATGTCGAGCAGTTCGGCACGGGACGCGCCCGTCCCCCACAGCGCGTCGCAGGCGACCAGGGCCGCCGCGCCGTCCGCGCTGCCGCCCGCCATGCCGCCGGCCACGGGGATGTCCTTGTCGATGTGGAGGTGCACCCCGGGGGCGCGGCCGTGGCGTTCGGCCAGCGCGAGGGCGGCTCGGGCGGCGAGGTTGGTGCGGTCGAGCGGGACCTGGTCCGCGCCCGGCCCCGCGCAGGTGATCCGCAGCGTCTCGGCCGGGGACGCCGTCACCTCGTCGTAGAGGCCGACCGCGAGGAAGACGTTGGCCAGGTCGTGGAAGCCGTCGGGGCGGGCCGGGCCCACCGCGAGCTGGACGTTGACCTTGGCGGGGACACGTACCGTCACGCTCACGTTGCTGTCACTCTCCGTCAGTGTTTGTGCTCGGCGATCCGCGCGAACTCCGCCACGGTCAGGGACTCCCCGCGGGCCTGCGGCGACACCCCCGCGGCGACCAGCGCCGCCTCGGCGGCCGCGGCCGATCCGGCCCACCCGGCCAGGGCGGCCCGCAGGGTCTTGCGGCGCTGGGCGAAGGCCGCGTCGACCACGGCGAACACCTCCGGCCGGGAGGCGGTCGTCTTCGGCGGCTCGGCGCGCCGCACCAGCGAGACGAGTCCGCTGTCCACGTTCGGGGCCGGCCAGAAGACGTTCCGCCCGATGGAGCCGGCCCGTTTGACCTCGGCGTACCAGTTGGCCTTCACGGACGGCACGCCGTACACCTTGGAGCCGGGGCCGGCGGCCAGCCGGTCGGCGACCTCCGCCTGGACCATGACCAGGGTGCGTTCGATGCCCGGGAAGGTCTCCAGCATGTGCAGGAGGACGGGCACGGCCACGTTGTACGGCAGGTTGGCGACGAGCGCGGTCGGGGCGGGCCCCGGCAGCTCCCGCACCTGCATGGCGTCGGCGTGCACCAGCGCGAACCGGTCGGCGCGCGCCGGCATCCGCGCCGCGACCGTCGCCGGGAGCGCCGCGGCCAGTACGTCGTCGATCTCGACGGCGGTGACCCGGTCGGCCGCCTCCAGCAGGGCCAGGGTGAGCGAGCCGAGACCCGGGCCCACCTCGACCACCACGTCGTCGGGGCGGACGCCGGCGGTGCGGACGATACGGCGGACCGTGTTCGCGTCGATGACGAAGTTCTGGCCGCGCTGCTTGGTGGGGCGGACGCCGAGGGCGGCCGCCAGTTCACGGACGTCGGCGGGGCCAAGGAGGGCGTCGGGCGGGGTGGGGCTGCTCACCCCGCAAGGGTAGCCGGGGATCAGTGGCCGGGATTCAGTAGCCGAAGGCCCGCGCCGTGTTCGCCGCCAGCGCCGCGGCCAACGCGTCCTCCTCGATCCCCCGCACCGCGGCCATCGCGCGCACGGTGACCGGGATCAGGTAGGGGGCGTTGGGCCGTCCCCGGTAGGGCACCGGGGTGAGGAACGGCGCGTCGGTCTCCACCAGGACCAGGTCCAGCGGGGCCACCGCGAGGGCGTCGCGCAGGTTCTGGGCGTTCTTGAAGGTGACGTTGCCGGCGAAGGACAGGTAGTAGCCGGCCGCGGCGCACAGCTCCGCCATCTCCGCGTCGCCGGAGTAGCAGTGGAAGACGGTGCGCTCGGGGGCGCCCTCCTCCTTCAGCACGCGCAGTACGTCGGCGTGGGCGTCGCGGTCGTGGATCACCAGTGCCTTGCCGTGCCGCTTGGCGATCTCGATGTGGGCGCGGAAGGACCGTTCCTGGGCCGCCCTGCCGTCCTCGCCGGTGCGGAAGTGGTCGAGTCCCGTCTCGCCGACCGCCTTGACCTGGGTCAGCGCGGCCAGCCGGTCGATCTCCGCGAGCGCGTCGTCCAGCGCCGCGGCACCACCCGCCACCCGCGCCCCCTGCCGCGACCAGCCGTCAGGATCACCGTGCACGATGCGCGGCGCCTCGTTGGGATGCAGGGCGACGGCGGCGTGCACGTTCGGGTACGCCGCCGCCGTCTCGGCCGCCCAGCGGGAGCCGGCGAGGTCGCAGCCGACCTGGACGACCGTGGTCACGCCCACCGACGCGGCCTTCGCGAGGCTCTCCTCGACCGTGCCGGCCTGCATGTCGAGGTGGGTGTGCGAGTCGGCGACCGGTACCCGCAGGGGTTCGGGCGCCGGGGGCGCCGCGTTCTTGTCGGCGGCGGCGCGGGCGGGGACGGGGGCGTTCGAGGGCATGCCCCCGATCCTACAAACGGCGGTCAGGCCGCCTTGCGGTACAGATGCAGCGCGTGCAGCAGGTCGGCCACGTGCCAGTGCCGCCGCTCGTCCGCACCCGCTGTACCCGGCGCCTCGGCCGGCCCGGCCTGCGGCGGCGCCGCGGCGTAGGAGCGGTGCGCCGCCGCGTTCCGGGCCGAGGCGACCCGCCCCGGCCGCATGATCCGTACGACGTGCCCGTCGCAGTTGTGGCAGGTGGGCCGGGAGAGCGGGGAGGGCACCGCCCGCCCGTCCGCGATGTACACCACGGACGTCCGGCCCTGGGCATCCGTGTGGTGCTCTATCTCGTAGGACTGCTCCCAGCCGCTGCCGCAGCGCATGCAGGCGAAGGAGTACGACTCGTGCACCGTGGTCTCGCTCATACCGACTCCAGAGGTCCGCGAAGGTGGGGCGTGGACGCGTCCCGTTCCTCCAGTGGATGCCCGGAGCGGCCTGGAATCACCAGGGCTGTCAAGTGTTGGGGGTGTTTTGACGGTCTCTTGCCGTACGGGCCCCTTCGTTTGCCCTCCCATGGGGCGTGTGCCCGTGGCTCACCCGCCGGCGTTCTTCGCCGCGACCACGGCGTCGAACACCTCCCGTTTCGGTACGCCCGCCGCGGCGGCGACCGCCGCGATGGCCTCCTTGCGCCGCTCCCCCGCCTCCTCGCGCACCCGCACCCGGCGCACCAGTTCATCGGCGCCGAGCTGTGCGCCGTCCTGGTCGGGGGCGCCCTCGACGACGACGGTGATCTCGCCGCGCACCCCGTCGGCCGCCCATGCCGCCAGTTCGCCGAGCGGGCCGCGTTTGACCTCCTCGTACGTCTTGGTCAGCTCCCGGCAGACGGCGGCGCGCCGGCCGGTGCCGAAGACCTCGGCCATCGCGGCGAGGGTGTCGGCGACCCGGTGCGGGGACTCGAAGTAGACCAGGGTGCGGCGCTCGCCCGCGACCTCCCGCAGCCGGGTGAGCCGTTCGCCGGTCTTGCGCGGCGGGAACCCCTCGAAGCAGAACCGGTCCACCGGCAGCGCGGACAGCGCCAGCGCGGTCAGCACGGCGGACGGCCCGGGCACGGCGGTGACCTTGACGCCCCGCTCGACGGCGGCGGCGACCAGCCGGTACCCGGGGTCGGACACGGACGGCATGCCGGCGTCGGTCACCAGCACCACCCGGGCGCCCCGCACCAGCTCCTCGACCAGCTCCGGCGTACGCGCCGTCTCGTTGCCCTCGAAGTACGACACCACGCGCCCCTTGGGCGTCACCCCGAGCCCCTGGGTGAGCCGGCGCAGCCGCCGGGTGTCCTCCGCGGCGACGACGTCGGCGGCGGTCAGCTCCTCGGCGAGCCGGGGCGGGGCGTCGGCGAGGTCGCCGATGGGGGTGCCGGCGAGGACCAGGATTCCGGTTGCGACTGTCACGTTTCCATCCTCGCAGGGGCAAGCACGGGACTCGCACAGAGCGGTTCCCTACGATGGCGCGGTGACCAGTACAGCGTCGTCCACGGACTCCGGCTCCACGGACTCCACGGACACCCGGCGAGACCATGCCCCGCACGAGAGCCGGCCGGCGTGGCAGCGACGGCTGCGGCGGTTCGGGTACGCGGCCCCGGACCACAGCGACGTCCGCGAACGGCTGGTGCCGCCGTACCGGCGGCCCGGTCCCCGGCTGTGGGCCTTCCTCGGCCTGTCCGGGCCGGTCGCCGACCGGCTGGCGCGCTGGTCGGGCTGGGGCGGGCCGCTGCTGGTCACGCTGGTGGCGGGGGTGCTGCGGTTCTGGCACCTGGGCAGCCCGAAGGCGGTGATATTCGACGAGACGTACTACGCCAAGGACGCCTGGGCGCTGATCAACCGCGGCTTCGAGGTCAACTGGGACAAGAACGCCAACGACCTGATCCTGAACTCCGGCGGCGACGTCACCGTCCCCACCGACGCGTCGTACGTCGTGCATCCGCCGGTCGGCAAGTTCGTGATCGGCGTCGGTGAGTGGCTGTTCGGGTTCGATCCGTTCGGCTGGCGGTTCATGACCGCGCTGCTCGGCACCCTCTCGGTGCTGCTGCTGTGCCGCATCGGGCGCCGGCTGTTCCGCTCGACGTTCCTCGGCTGTCTGGCCGGCGCGCTGCTGACGCTGGACGGGCTGGCCTTCGTGATGAGCCGGACCGCGCTGCTCGACAGCGTGCTGGTCTTCTTCGTACTGGCCGCCTTCGGCTGTCTGCTGGTCGACCGCGACCGGGCGCGCGCGAAACTCGCCGCCGCGCTGCCGGTGGACGCCGACGGCATGGTCCGCCCGGACGCGCACGTCGCCGAGACCACCCGGATCGGGTGGCGGCCGTGGCGCTGGGCGGCCGGGCTGATGCTGGGCCTGGCCATCGGCACCAAGTGGAACGGCCTGTACATCCTGGTGGCGTTCTGCGTGATGGCGGTGCTGTGGGACGTGGGCGCCCGCCGGGTGGCCGGTGCGGTGCGTCCCCGGACCGCGGTGCTCAAGTACGACCTGGGCTGGGCGTTCCTCGCCACGGTCCCGGTGGCGATCGTCACGTACCTGGTCTCCTGGACCGGCTGGATCCTGTCCCCGGGCGACGGCACCGGCGGCTACTACCGCAACTGGGCGGCCACCGACGGGAAGAACAGCGACTGGTCCTGGCTGTTCCCGGACTGGTGGCGCAGCCTGTGGCACTACGAGACGCAGGTCTACGAGTTCCACACCCACCTGACCTCGCCGCACACCTACCAGTCCAACCCGTGGAGCTGGCTGGTGCTGGGCCGCCCGGTCTCCTACTTCTACGAGTCGCCGTCCCCCGGCACCGACGGCTGCCCGGCGGACGCGGGCGAGAAGTGCGCCCGCGAGGTGCTGGCGCTGGGCACGCCGGCGCTGTGGTGGCTGGGCTGCTTCGCGCTGCTCTACGTGCTGTGGCGCTGGGCATTCCGCCGCGACTGGCGGGCCGGCGCCATCGCCTGCGGGATCGCGGCCGGGTACCTGCCCTGGTTCATGTACCAGGAGCGCACGATCTTCCTGTTCTACGCCGTCGTCTTCCTGCCGTTCCTGTGCCTGGCGGTGGCGATGCTGCTGGGGGCGGTGATCGGCCGGCCGGGGGCGAGCGACGCGCGGCGGGTGGGCGGCGCGGTGGCGGCCGGGGTGCTGTTCCTCCTCGTGGCGTGGAACTTCGTCTACTTCTGGCCGCTCTACACGGGTACGGCGATCCCGATGGCGGACTGGCGGGCCCGGATGTGGCTGGACACGTGGGTGTGACCGGGGGACGGAGATCTCTGTGTCTCCGTTCGGCCACCAAACGGAAACAGCCGTGCCGCGAGCCACTCGCGGCACATAGAGTGCCAGTGTGACCACTTTCTGAACGCGTTCAACAGCGCGTCCGGGATTCCGACGGGAGGGGACTGCCGATGGGCAGGGGGATGAAGGCCGCCGTCATCGGCGGGGTGTTCGCCGTGATGGTCGGAGGGGCCGGCTACGGCGCCTTCAATGTCGTGTCGGCGCTGGGCGGCGGCGGGGACGAGGTGAAGACCGGCCCGCCGAGCGGTGACGAGGTCGCGGAGACGACCAAGAAGTTCTTCGCGGCCTGGGCGGACGGCAAGGCCGAGGAAGCCGCGTCGTACACCAACGACGACGCGTCGGCGACCACCCTGCTCACCGCGTACGCCGAGGACGCGCACATCAGCGGCGTCACCATCACCCCGGCCGCGGCGACCGGCGCGAAGGTGCCGTTCACCGTCAAGGCGAAGGTCTCCTACGAGGGCAGTACCAAGCCCCTGACGTACAAGAGCCGGCTGACCGTGGTGCGGGGGAAGACCACCGGGAAGGCGCTGGTCGACTGGGAGCCGTCCGTGGTCCATCCGGACCTGGCGGCCGAGGGCGACACCCTGGTCACCGCGGAGGCGTCCAGCCCGCCGATCGAGGCGGTGGACCGCGACGGCAAGGTGCTGACCAAGGAGAAGTACCCCTCGCTCGGCCCGGTCCTGGACACGCTGCGGGAGAAGTACGGCGACCAGGCGGGCGGCGAGCCCGGTATCGAGCTGATGGTCCGGCACGCCTCCCAGTCGGTGGCGGACACCCCGCTGGTGACGCTGGCCGAGGGCGAGCCGGGCAAGCTGAAAACGACGCTGAGCGCGGGTGTGCAGGCGGCGGCGGAAAAGGCGGTGGAGGAGTTCGACGAGTCCTCCGTGGTGGCCGTCAAGCCCAGCAGCGGTGAGGTGCTGGCGGTGGCCAACCACCGCGCGGACGGCTTCAACGCGGCCTTCCAGGGCCGGGTCGCGCCCGGCTCCACGATGAAGATAATCACCGCGGCGATGCTCATCGACAACGGTGTGACCTCGATGAACGGCGCCGCGCCCTGCCCCGACCAGGCGATCTGGCAGGGCCAGGTCTTCAAGAACCTCACCGGCATGGAGCCCAACGAGTCCGCCACGCTGGCCAACAGCTTCCAGCGGTCCTGCAACACCGCCTTCATCAAGCTGATCGACGAGAAGCCGCTCACCGACTCGTCGCTGATGACGGAGGCCCAGGAGCGGTTCGGCCTGGGCAAGGACAACTGGAAGACCGGCATCGTCTCCTTCGACGGCAGCGTGCCGGCCTCCAGCGGCCCGGACCGGGCGGCGGGCGCCATCGGCCAGGGCCAGGTGCAGATGAACCCGCTCAACATGGCCTCGGTGACGGCGACCGCGATCACCGGCACGTTCCGCCAGCCCTACCTGGTCTCCCCCGACCTGGACGACCGGGAGCTGGCCACCGCCAAGGGCCTGTCCCCGGACACCTCGTCGCAGATCAAGCAGATGATGCGGCTCACCGCCACGCAGGGCACCGCCGCCGAGGCGATGTCCGGGCTCGGCGGGGACATCGGCGCGAAGACCGGGTCGGCCGAGGTCGACGGGCAGACCGTGTCCAACAGCTGGTTCACCGGGTTCCGCGACGACATCGCGGCGGCGGCCATGACCGAGGAGGGCGGCCACGGCGGGGACGCGGCCGGCCCGATCGTCGCGGACGTGCTGCGGGCCGGCGGCTGAACTCACCCCCGCGGGGCGGGACCGCTGGGCGCGGGGCGTCGTTGGAAGAGTGTGTGTGCCGTCGTCGCGGATCGGACGGCACCTAGGGAAACGGGAAGCAGTGGGCAACAGAAGGCGTGTCGCCGAGCGACGCAGCAGCAGGCGGCCCGTCGTGCTCGGCGGGGTGATCGCCGCGGTCGTCGCCGGGGCCGGGGCCGGTGTCTGGGCGCTGACGGCCGGCGGCCCGGCCGCCGGGGACGACGCGCGCACCACGGCGGCCGAGCGGAAGGTGAAGTCGGGCCCGCTGTCGGCCGCCGAGGTCACCTCGACGGCCCGCCGCTTCCTCACCGCCTGGCAGCAGGGCAAGCCGGCCGCGGCGGCCGCCGCCACCGACTCGGCCACCGCCGCCAAGGCCCTGCTCGCCTCCTACGCCAAGGACGCCCACCTCACGGACGTCACCCTCACCCCGGGCACCCGGACCGGCGCCAAGGTGCCGTTCTCGGTCAAGGCGACGGTGGTCTACGAGGACGTCCGCGAGCCGCTGGCGTACGACAGCGCGCTGACCGTCGTACGCCGCGAGGCCGACGGGGAACCCCGGGTCGCCTTCACGCCCGCCGTCGTCCATCCCGACCTCGGCGAGGGCGACAAGCTGGTCACCGGGGAGGCCGGGACGCCGCCGGTGACCGCGGTGGACCGGGACGGCGGCGAGCTCACCGCCGCGAAGTACCCCTCGCTCGGCACGGTCCTGGACGGGCTGCGCGAGAAGTACGGCAAGCAGGCCGGCGGCACCGCCGGGATCGAACTGCGGGTGGTGCGCGGCAAGGCGTCGAAGGCGAAGAAGCTCTCCGACAAGACCCTGCTGGAGCTGAGCGAGGGCACACCGGGCACGGTGCGGACGACCCTCGACCCCGGGCTCCAGGCCCTCGCCGAGGAGCAGGTGGCCGCGACCGAGCAGGCGTCGGTGGTGCTGACCCGCGCCTCCACCGGCGAGATCCTCGCGGTCGCCAACAGCGGCCACGGCTTCAACACGGCCTTCCAGGGCTCGCTGGCCCCCGGCTCCACGATGAAGGTCGTCACCTCCTCGCTGCTGATCGAGAAGGGCCTGGCGTCGGCGGACAAGGCGCATCCCTGCCCGAAGTACTTCACCTACGGCGGCTGGAAGTTCCAGAACGACGACAAGTTCTCCATCAAGGGCGGCACCTTCAAGGCGAGCTTCGCCCGCTCCTGCAACACCGCCTTCATCAGCCAGGCCGGGAAGCTGTCCGACGACGATCTGACCCAGCAGGCCCAGGAGGTCTTCGGCCTGGGCCTGGACAACTGGGCGATCGGGGTGCCGTCCTTCGACGGCGCGGTCCCGGTGCAGAGCGACGCGCAGAAGGCGGCGTCCCTGATCGGACAGGGCGGGGTGCGGATGAACCCGCTGAACATGGCGTCGGTGGCGGCGACGGTGCGCACCGGCACCTTCCACCAGCCGTACCTGGTGGCCCCCTCGGTGGACGACCGGGAACTGGCCACCGCCGCCCGCACGATGTCCGCCGGCACCCTCGCCCAGCTGCGCGAGCTGATGGCCTACACGGCCGACTACGGCACGGCGGCGGAGGCGATGGCCGGGATCGGCGGGGACGCCGGCGCGAAGACCGGGTCGGCGGAGGTCGACGGGCAGGAGAAGCCGAACGGCTGGTTCACCGCGTACGCGGACGACCTCGCCGCGGCGGGCGTGGTCCAGGCCGGCGGGCACGGCGGCGACACGGCGGGCCCGATCGTGGCGGCGCTGCTGAAGGCGGGCGGCTGACGGCCGGGTAGCTGACGGTTGGGCGGCCGGCGGTTCAGCGCGGGACGGGTTCGGCGACCGCCGCGTACGTCCTGCTGAGGAACCGCAGCAGGTCGCCCGTGTCGAACTGGACCACCGAGCAGCCGCCCTGCGCCGGGTGGAACTCCACCACGGCCCGCACCCGGCCGCACGGCCACACCCGCACCTCACCGGTGCCGGCCGGCGCCCGCAGCCCCTGCTCCAGCAGCTCGCGGGCGAAGGTGAAGTACCGCGGGCCGGGCAGCCCGATCCGTACCGACCGGGGGTCGTCCTCGGGGTCGTAGCGGAGCACCACCGGTATGCACCGGCCGTCGTCCACGTCGGTGAGCACCTGGACCCGCGCGTACTGCTCGACCACCGCCATCGACCGGCTCCTTCGCCTCGACCCCCATCCTAATGTCCCATATTTCATGATTGATGCTTCCGGAGCGTTTACCTCGCTCTTGCGTAGAGGTTGCAACTACTCCTTATCATCGAGTGGTGCACGTACCTGACGGATTCATCAACGCCCCGACCTCCGCCATCACCGGTGTCGTCGCCGCCGGCGCCGTAGCGGCCGGCCTGCGCGGCGCGCGCAAGGAACTGGACGAGCGGACCGCGCCGCTGGCCGGCCTGGTCGCGGCGTTCATCTTCGCCGTGCAGATGCTGAACTTCCCGGTCGCGGCGGGAACCAGCGGCCATCTGCTCGGCGGCGCCCTGGCGGCGATACTCGTCGGCCCCTGGACCGGGGTCCTCTGTGTCTCCGTGGTCCTGCTCATGCAGGGCATCCTCTTCGCGGACGGCGGTCTGACCGCGCTCGGCGTCAACATCACCGACATGGCGATCGTCACCACGGTCGTCGCCTACGCCGTCTTCCGGGGCCTGGTGAAGGTGCTGCCGCGCACCCGCCGCTCGGTGACCGTCGCCTCGTTCGTCGCGGCGCTGCTCTCCGTGCCGGCCGCCGCCGTCGCCTTCACCCTCATCTACTGGGTCGGCGGCACCACCGACGTGTCCATCGGCAAGGTCGCCACCGCCATGATCGGCGTGCACGTCCTGATCGGCATCGGCGAGGCCGTCATCACCGCGCTCACCGTCGGCGCCGTCATCGCCGTCCGCCCGGACCTGGTGTACGGCGCGCGGGGCCTGACGCAGCGGCTCAAGCTGCGGGTGGGCGGCGAACTCGTCGACGCGCCCGCCGCCGGCCCGGCCCCGGTGGCGGCCCGGCGTTCGCACCGCAAGGTGTGGCTCACCGGCCTGGCGGTCTCCGTGGTCCTCGCCGGTTTCGTCAGCTTCTACGCCTCCGCCAGCCCCGACGGTCTGGAGAAGGTCGCCGCCGACAAGGGCATCGACGCCAAGGCCGAGGAGCACGCCGCCGCCGACTCGCCGCTCGCCGACTACGGCGTCAAGGACATCACCGACGCCCGACTCTCCGGCGGTCTGGCGGGCGTGATCGGCGTGGGCGTCACGGTCGTCGCGGGCAGCGCGGTGTTCTGGACGATCCGCCGGCGCCGCACCGCCGGCCCCGCCGACACCGCTCCGACCAGCACGAGCGTCTGACATGGGCGCCGGTCACGCGCATCGCCTCTACCGGCACGGGCACTCCCCCGTGCACGGGCTGCCCCCGCACACCAAGCTCGCCGCCACCTTCGCCTTCGTGGTCGTCGTGGTGTCCACACCGCGCGAGGCGATGTGGGCCTTCGGCCTCTACGCGCTGCTGCTCGCCTCGGTGGCGTACGCGGCCCGCGTGCCGCCCGGCTTCCTCCTCAAGCGCCTGCTGATCGAGGTGCCGTTCGTCGCGTTCGCGGTGCTGATGCCGTTCGTGGCCGAGGGCGGCCGGGTGGACGTGCTGGGCCTGTCGCTGAGCGTGAACGGCCTGTGGGGCGCCTGGAACGTACTGGCCAAGGGCACCCTGGGGGTGGCCGCCTCGGTCCTGCTGGCCGCCAGCACCGAACTGCGCGAACTCCTCCTCGGCCTCCAGCGCCTCAAGCTCCCGCCGCTCCTCGTCCAGATCGCGTCCTTCATGATCCGCTACGGCGATGTCATCACCGACGAGATGCGGCGGATGCGGATCGCCCGCCAGTCGCGCGGCTTCGAGGCGAGCGGCGTACGGCACTGGGGGGTGCTGGCGAAATCCGCCGGGGCGCTGTTCATCCGCTCCTACGAACGCGGCGAACGCGTCCACCTGGCGATGGTCAGCCGCGGCTACGCCGGTTCGATGCCGGTCATCGACGAGGTGACCGCGTCCCGGGCCCAGTGGTCGTACGCACTGACCCTCCCGTGTGCCGCGCTGCTGGTCTGTCTGCTGGGATGGACCCTGTGACGACTGCTTCCCTGGAGGTCTCCGGCCTCGCCTTCGCCTACCCCGACGGGCATCAGGCCCTGTTCGGCGTGGACTTCTCGATCGCGCGCGGTGAACGCGTCGCCCTGCTCGGCCCGAACGGCGCCGGCAAGACGACCCTCGTGCTGCACCTCAACGGCATCCTGACCGGTGGCGCGGGCACGGTGACGGTCGCCGGGCAGCCGGTGGACAAACAGCACATGGCGGAGATCCGGCGCCGGGTCGGCATCGTCTTCCAGGACCCCGACGACCAGCTCTTCATGCCGACCGTCCGGGAGGACGTGGCGTTCGGACCGGCGGCGGCCGGGCTGAAGGGGGCCGCGCTGGAGGAACGGGTGGACCGGGCGCTGGCCCAGGTCGGCATGGCCGGCTTCCAGAACCGCCCCCCGCACCACCTCTCCTTCGGGCAGCGCCGCCGGGTCGCGGTGGCGACGGTGCTCGCGATGGAACCGGAGATCCTCGTCCTGGACGAGCCGTCCTCCAACCTGGACCCGGCCGCCCGCCGCGAACTCGCCGACATCCTGCTCTCGCTCGACGTCACGGTCCTGATGGTCACCCACGACCTGCCCTACGCCCTTCAGCTCTGCCCCCGCGCCCTGATCCTCAGCGACGGGGTGATCGCGGCGGACGGCCCGACCGCCGACCTGCTCGCCGACGACGCCTTGATGCGCGCCCACCGCCTCGAACTGCCCTTCGGCTTCGACCCGCGCTCGGTGCCGACGGCATGATGGCGGACGTGCGCATACAGGGCAGCGTGACCGAGGGCTACGAACCGGTCCGGGACGCGTTCGAACGGAACTTCACCATCCTCGGCGACCGGGGCGCCGCCGTCGCCGTCTACCGCGACGGCCACCGGGTCGTCGACCTGTGGGCCGGCACCCGGGACATCGACGGCACCGAGCCCTGGCGGCGCGGCACCGCCCAGGTGGTCCGGTCCGCCACCAAGGGCGTCGCCGCCGCCGTACCGCTGCTGCTGCACCAGCGCGGGGAACTGGACCTGGACGCGCCGGTGGCCGCGTACTGGCCGTCGTTCAAGGCGCACGGCAAGGAACGGCTCCTGGTCCGGCACATCCTGAACCACCGGGCCGGCCTGCCCCTGCTCGACCGTCCGCTGACGGCCGACGAGGCGCTGGACCCGCTGCGCGGGCCGGAGGCGGTCGCCGCCCAGGCCCCCGTCTGGGAGCCGGGCACCGACCACGGCTACCACGCGCTGACCTACGGCTGGCTGCTGGACGGCCTGGTGCGCCGGGTGACCGGCCGCGGCACCGGCGAGTGGATCGCGGCCGAGATCGCCGGCCCGCTCGGCCTCGACCTGTGGCTCGGCCTCCCGGCGGACGAGGAGCGGGCCGGCCGCGCGGGCCGCGTGGGCCGGCTCGACGACCCGGAACCCCCCACCGGCGGGCTGCGGATGCGCCCGAAGCGCTCCGTCACCGCCGCCTACGACGATCCCGGCTCGGTCACCCGCCGGGCCTTCGGCGCGATCGCGCCGTTCCCCGACCAGAACGACCCCGCGTACCGGGCGGCGGCGCTGCCCGCCACCAACGGCATCGCGACCGCCGACGCGCTGGCCCGCTTCTACGCGGCGCTGACCGGCGAGGTCGACGGCGTCCGGCTGCTGGACCCGGCGACGACGGCGGCGGCCCGGACCGAGGAGTCGGCGGGCCCGGACCGGGTGCTGGTCGTCGGCACCCGCTTCGGCCTGGGCTACATGCTGCACGGCGGCGCGGCGCCGATGCTGTCCCCGGGCTCCTTCGGCCACCCGGGCCGCGGCGGCGCCCTCGGCTTCGCCGACCCGGAGTCGGGCATCGCCTTCGGCTATGTCACCAACGGCTTCCGCCGGACGGTGACGGCGGACCCGCGGGCGCAGGCGCTGGTCCGGGCGGTACGGGCGGCACTGGCCGACCGGGGATAGCTCATACGTGGATGGGGTGGGACTCCCGCCCCGACGCCTCGTCGATCTCCTCGTGCGCCTTGTCCAGCAGCCGCATCGCCAGCTCGTTCAGCGCCCGGGCCCCGGCGACCTCCTCGCCGACGCGCGGCTGCCGGGTGTCGGCGCGGTGCCGGCTGGCGTGCCCGTGCGCCCGCAGCTCCGTACCGTCGGCGGTCCGTACCAGGGCGACCGCCCGGGTGTGCGTGTCGTCCTCCGTGAACTCGACCTCGATGTGCCATCCGACCGGTGTGTGCGTCATGACGTTCACCTCCGTAGCGCCCCTTGTTCCAGGGTGCTACCGGCCGGCGGGTTCGCGCACGTCCACCAGGGTCGCCCCGGCGTGCGCGACGAGGTCTCGCGGGGCCATCGGGAAGACGGTGTACGGGGTGCCGGCGGCGGCCCAGACGAGGTCGTGGGCGAGCAGGGAGCGGTCGGCGAGGACGCGGGTGGCGGTGCGGTGGCCGAAGGGCGGGACGCCGCCGATGGCGTACCCGGTGGTCTCCCGTACGACGTCGGCCTTGGCGCGGGTGACCCGGCCCGCGCCGAGTTCCCGGCGGACCAGTTCCACGTCGACGCGGGAGGCGCCGTCCATGAGGACCAGCACCGGTACGCCGTCCGCCGCGAAGATCAGTGACTTGCAGATCTGGCTCAGCTCGCAGCCGACCGCGGCGGCGGCCTCGGCGGCGGTGCGGGTGGCCTCCGGGAAGCGGCGGATCCGCGCGGTGAGGCCGGCCAGACCGAGGGCGGCGAGGGCGTCGGCGAAGCGGGGGTGGGCGTCGGGGGGCGTGGTCATGGCACGACCCTAGAACCGCGACCGCGGCACGAGGAAGCCGGTGAGGGCTCCCCGTCCCCACGGGGCCCTCACCGGCTGGTCATTGCGGGGCCGGGCGTCAGGCGCGCGCCAGCTCCTTGTCCTCGTCGGGGTCCTTGCCGCCGGCGAGGTGCTTGAGGCCCTCGCCCTCGACGTCCACGTTGGGCAGCGCGCGGTCCAGCCACTTCGGCAGCCACCAGGCGCGCTTGCCGAGCAGTGCGAGTACCGCCGGGACGATGGCCATGCGGACGACGAACGCGTCGAAGAAGACCGCGATCGCGAGGCCGAAGCCGATCATCTTGATCATGGACTCGCTGGAGCCGATGAATCCCGAGAACACCGCCATCATGATCACCGCGGCGGCGGTGACCACCCGTGCGCCGTGCTTGAAGCCGGTGACGATCGCCTCGCCGGGCTGCTCGCCGTGGACGTACGCCTCGCGCATCCGGGTGACCAGGAAGACCTCGTAGTCCATCGCCAGGCCGAAGACCACGCCGACCATGAAGATCGGCATCATCGACATGACCGGACCGGTCTCCTCCACGCCCAGCAGGCCGGACAGCCAGCCCCACTGGAAGACCGCGACGACCGCGCCGAGCGCCGCCAGCACGCTCAGCAGGAAGCCGAGGGCCGCCTTCAGCGGGACCAGGACCGAGCGGAAGACCACGATCAGCAGGAGGAAGGCCAGGCCGACGACCAGCACCAGGTACGGGATCAGCGCGTCGTTGAGTTTCTGGCTGACGTCGATGTTCATCGCCGTGGAGCCGGTCACGAGGGTCTCCGCGCCGGTGTCGGCCTTGACGTCGCCGCCCGCGTCGCGGATGGCGTGCACCAGGTCCTCGGTGGCGACGGAGGACGGCTTGGAGTCGGGGATCACGGTGATCGTCGCCGTGTCGCCCGCCTTGTTGGCCGCCGGCGGTGTCACCGTGACGACCCCGTCCAGGCCCTTGATCTCGTCGGACACGTCGGTGAACGCGGCCTCCGGGTCGTCGCTGCCCTTGGCGTCGACCACGACCATCAGCGGGCCGTTGAAGCCGGGGCCGAAGCCCTCCGACAGGAGGTCGTAGGCGCGGCGCTGGGTGGTGGAGGTCGGCTGGGAGCCGTCGTCGCCCAGGCCCAGTTCGAGGGAGGCCGCCGGGACGGCCATCGCGCCGAGCCCGACCACGCCCAGGACCAGGACGGCGACCGGACGGCGGACCACGAAGCGGGCCCAGCGGGTGCCCATGTTGGGCTTGTTCTGCCGCTGCCCCCGCTCGGCGCGGGCGCCGCCCAGGAACTTGCTCTTGGCGCCGGCCGGCTTGACCCTGCGGCCCGCGTAGCCGAGCAGTGCCGGGACCATGGTCAGCGCGATGAGGACCGCGATGGCGACCGTGCCGGCCGCCGCGATGCCCATCTTGGTCAGCATCGGGATGTTGACGACGGACAGTCCGACCAGGGCGATCAGGACGGTCAGGCCGGCGAAGACCACCGCCGAGCCGGCGGTGCCGACGGCCCGGCCGGCCGCCTCCTCGCGTTCGCGTCCCTCGGCGAGTTCGGCCCGGTAGCGGGAGACGATGAACAGGGCGTAGTCGATGCCGACCGCCAGGCCGATCATCATCGCCAGGATGGAGGTGGTGGAGCCCAGTTCGAGGGCGCTGGCCAGCGCGGTGATGGAGGAGACGCCGATGCCGACGCCGATGAGCGCGGTGAGCAGCGGCAGTCCGGCGGCGACCAGCGAGCCGAAGGTGATGACCAGGACGACGGCGGCGATGGCGATGCCGATGACCTCGGTGGCGCCGGTCTCGGGCACCGCGCTGAGCGCGTCACCGCCGATCTCCACGGTCAGCCCGGCGTCCCGCGCCTGCTGCGCGGCGTCCTCCAGCGCGTCCTTGCTGGACTCCTCCAGTTCCATGCCGGAGACGTCGTACTTCACCGACGTGTAGGCGATGGTGCCGTCCTTGCTGACGGTCTTGCCCTCGTAGGGGTCGGCGACGGAGCTGACCTCGGAGCCGTCGGACAGTTCGTCGACGGTCTTGAGCACGGTCGCCTTGTTGCCGGCGTCCGTCATCTTCTCGCCGTCGGGTGCCTTGAAGACGACCCGGGCGGTGGCGCCGTCGGCGCTCTGGCCGGGGAAGCGCTGTTCCAGCAGGTCGAAGGCCTTCTGGGCCTCGGTGCCGGGAATGGAGAAGGAGCTGTTGCCGGCCGGCGGGGCGCTGGCCGCGCCGATCCCGGCGACGGCCAGCAGCGCCACCCATATCAGGGCGACGAAATGCCGTCGCCGGAAGGCGAGGCGGCCGAGTTTGTAGAGGAACGTGGCCACGAGGGCGTACTCCCGGTCATGTCGTGGAGTGTTTCAGGGCAGGGGTGATCAGCCCGGCGACGTGAGCGGTGACGTCAGGTGGGGGCTTGCGGGGGAAGGTGGTGTCAGGGGGTGGGGACGCCGAGGGCGGGGAGGATCACGGCGTCGATGTACGAGGCGAGGAACGCCTGGGTGGGTGGCTGCTCGTCCAGCAGGACGGTGGTGGCGAAACCGCCGACCATCATGTGCACGAGGAAGTCCAGCGCCGGGCAGTCCGGTCTGATCTCACCGCGGTCGACGGCGCGTTGCAGCACGCGCCGGAACTCGGCCGTCTCCGGTTCGATCAGCTGGTCCCGGAACGCCTGGCGCAGGTCCGGGTTCCGGTGCAGTGCCATGGCGACGCCCCGCATCAGCGCGGAGTTCTGTTCCATGGCGCAGTCGTCCTCGCGGGTCAGCAGGGCGTGCAGATCGCCGCGCAGCGACCCGGTGTCGATGTCGGCGATCTTCCCCGGCTTGTTGTGCCGGATGGCTTTGACGACCAGCTCGGCCTTGCCGCCCCACTGGCGGTAGAGCGTCGCCTTGCTGGACCGGGTGCGGGTGGCCACGGCGTCCATGGTGAGGGCGTCGTAGCCGACTTCGCGGAGCAGGTCGAGCACGGCGCCGTACAGCTCGGCCTCGCGCTCGGGAGTGATCCGGCTGCGGCGCGCCGTCACCACCTGTCCCATTTCCATGTGTTCAAGATAACCCACCCGCCTAACGAAACGAAACGGTTTCGTACGTGTCCTCGGTCACGGTTGTGAGCGCCGCGTAAGGGATGACTGTGCGCCGCTCACGAGTTGCTGCCCCACGGGGCCCGGAAAAGCATGGACAGGGTGAGCTATCTGCGTTTCCCCCACCTCCACGCCGGCCTGCTGTGCTTCGTCGCCGAGGACGACCTCTGGCTCGCGCCGCTGGACGGGCCGGGCTGTGCCCGGCGGCTCACCGTCGACCGCGCCAAGGTCTCCCACCCGCGCTTCTCGCCGGACGGCCGCCGGCTCGCGTACACGAGCTGGCGCAGTCTGCTGCCGGAGGTGCACCTGGTGCCGGTGACGGGCGGGCCGGGACGGCAGCTCACCCACTGGGGTTCGCTCGACACCCGGGTCTGCGGCTGGTCGCCGCCGGACGCCGACGGCCGGTCCGCCGTCCTCGCCGTCACCTCGCAGGGCGAGCCGTTCTCCCATCTGACCTGGGCGTACAAGATCTCCTGCGACGGCGACCCGGGCCGCAAACTGCCCTGGGGGCCGGTCAGCGACCTGCAGGCCGCCGACCTCGACGGCGAGCGCCGGACCCTGCTGCTCACCGGCACCCCGCCGCACGAACCCGCCGCCTGGAAGCGCTACCGGGGCGGCGCCACCGGCCGGCTCTGGCTGCACGGGCGGCGGCTCCTGGAGGGGATCGACGGGCATCTGCACTCGCCCCTGTTCGTCGGCGGCCGGATCGCCTTCCTCTCCGACCACGAGGGCGTCGGCAACCTCTACTCGTGCGCCTACGACGGCTCCGACCTGCGCCGGCACACCGACCACGACGCCTGCTACGCCCGGCACGCGGCGAGCGACGGCACCCGGGTGGTCTACCAGTGCGCGGGCGACCTGTGGGCCGTCGACGACCTCGCGCCGGACTCGGCGCCGCGCCGGCTCGACGTACGGCTGGACGGGCCGCGGGCGGGCCGGCGTACGTACCAGGTGCCCGCCGCCCAGCACGTGGCCGGCGTCTCGGTGGACGAGACCGGCCGGGCCAGCGCGGTCGTCGTGCGCGGCAGCCTGTACTGGCTCACCCACCGGGACGGTCCGGCCCGCACCCTCGCCGACACCCCGGGGGTACGGGTGCGGCTGCCGGAGATGCTGGGCGCCAGCGGGCGGGTCGCCTACGTCACGGACGCCGGGGGCGAGGACGCGGTCGAGATCGGCCACCTGCCGCGCGCCACCGGGGGCCGGGCGCCGAGGCGGCTGGCCTCCGGGCAGCTGGGCCGGGTCCTGGAGACGGTCTCCGACCCGGCCGGCGAACGCCTGGCCCTCGCCGCGCACGACGGCCGGCTCCTGCTGCTGGACGTCTCCGACCCGGGACCCGACACCGGGGCCCCCGCCCTCACCGAGCTGATCCGCTCCGGCAACGGCCCCGTGCGGGACCTGGCGTTCTCCCCGGACGGGTGCTGGCTGACCTGGTCCCACCCGGGGATCGGCCGTACCCTGCGGCAGATCAAGATGGCCCGGATCGGCGGGCCGGACGGCCCGGTCGTCATCGATGTCACCGACGGGCGGTTCGAGGACGAGAACCCGGTCTTCACCCGCGACGGCCGCTACCTCGCCTTCCTCTCCTGGCGCGGCTTCGACCCGGTCTACGACGTGCACACCGGCGACCTCTCCTTCCCGCTGGGCTGCCGCCCGTACCTGGTCCCGCTGTCCTCGGCCACCCCCTCCCCGTTCGCGCTGAACCCGGAGGGCCGCCCGGCCGCCGGTGGCCTGGACCCCGTGACGGAGGAGACCGGCGAGGGCGGCGCGGTGAGCGTCGAGGTGGCGGGGCTGGCCAGCCGGGTGACCCCGTTCCCGGTCACCGCGTCGAAGTACTCGGCGCTGCACCCGGTCGACGGCGGCGGACTGGTCTGGCTGCGCTGGCCGATCTCCGGCGCGCTCGGCGAGACCTTCGCCAACCCGAACGATCCCAGCGAGCGGCCCACGCTGGAGCACTTCAGTCCCGCGAAGGCGCGCAAGAGCGAACTCGTCGACCACCTGGACTGGTTCGCGGTCAGCGGCGACGGGACCCGGCTCGTCGTCCTGGACGAGGGCGACCTGCGGGCGGTGCCCGCCACCGAGCCCGGCGACTCCGACTCGACCACCTGGATCGACGCCCGCCGCATCCTGCACCAGGTCGACCCGGGCGCCGAGTGGCGGCAGGCGTACGCGGAGGCCGGCCGGCTGACCCGGGCCTTCTTCTGGGAACCGGGCATGTGCGGCATCGACTGGGACGCGGTGCTCGACCAGTACCGGCCGCTGGTCGAACGGGTCGCGTCCCCGGACGAGTTCGCCGACCTGCTCCGGGAGGTCCTCGGTGAGCTGGGCACCTCGCACGCCTATGTCGCCGCCGCCCGCCGCAACGAGGGCCCGGCGCACTACCAGCGCCTCCAGGGCCTGCTGGGCGCCGACTTCACCTGCCGGGACGGCCGCTGGACGGTGCGCCGGGTGCTGCCCGGCGACTCCTCCGACTCCCGGGCCCGCTCCCCGCTGGCCGGCACCGGCATCCGGGAGGGCGCGGCGCTCACCCAGGTCGACGGCCGCCCGGTGGACCCGGTGGCGGGCCCGTTCCCGCTGCTGGCGGGCGCCGGCGGGACCACCGTGGAGCTGACCTTCGCACCGGCCGAGGGCGGCCCGGACCGCCGGGTCGCCGTCGTGCCGCTGGTCGACGACCGGCCGCTGCGCTACCAGGACTGGGTGGCCAAACGCCGCGAGGTGGTGCGGGAGTTGAGCGACGGCCGCTGCGGCTATCTGCACATCCCCGACATGGGCGGCTCGGGCTGGGCGCAGTTCAACCGCGACCTGCGGATGGAGGTGTCCCGGCCCGCGCTGATCGTGGACGTGCGGGGCAACGCGGGCGGGCACATCAGCGAACTGGTGGTGGAGACGCTCAGCCGCACCATCCTGGGCTGGGACCTGACCCGCGACGCCCAGCCGGTGTCGTACGCCTCGAACGCGCCGCGCGGGCCGGTGGTGGCGCTCGCGGACGAGGCGACCTCCTCGGACGGCGACATGATCACGGCGGCGTTCAAGCTGCTGGGGCTGGGCCCGGTGGTCGGGCAGCGCACCTGGGGCGGGGTGGTCGGCATGACCGGCCGGCACCGCCTGGGCGACGGCACGGTGATCACGGTGCCGATGAACGCGGCCTGGTTCGACGCGTACGGCTGGTCGGTGGAGAACCGGGGCGTCGACCCCGACGTACCGGCCCTGCGCACTCCGCTGGACTGGGCCGAGGGCCGCTGTCCGGTGCTGGCCGAGGCGGTCCGGCTGGCCCTCGGCCTGCTGACGACCGAGCCGCCCGCCACCCCACCGGACCTCGCCGACGTACCCGACCGCTCCCGGCCACCACTGCCACCACGCACCTGAAAGGGCGCCCTCCGGCCAGCGGAGGGCGCCCCTTCGGCGGCGGCGTGCGTCAGGCGTCGCGGTCCCGGCGCCGAGACGACTCAGCCGGCCCTCGGACTGCCGGCGACCCAGCCGCCCGCCACCCCACCGGACCTCGCCGACCTACCCGACCGCTCCCGGCCACCACTGCCACCACGCACCTGAAAAGGCTGCCGGCCAGCGGAGGGCGCCCCTTCGGCGGCGGCGTGCGTCAGGCGTCGCGGGTCCCGGCGCCGAGACGGTCCAGCCGGCCCTCGGACTGCCGGCGACCCAGCCGCCAGCCACCCCACCGGACCTCGCCGACGCACCCGACCGCTCCCGGCCACCACTACCACCACTGCCACCACGCATCTGAAAAGGCGCCCTCCGGCCAGCGGAGGGCGCCCCTTCGGCGGCGGCGTGCGTCAGGCGTCGCGGTCCCGGCGGGCGGCCCGCTCGGACGGCTCCTGGTGCAGCGGCTGGTCCATGCGCTCGTCGGCGTCGTCGTCCCGGCGGCGGGCGCGGTCCTGCACCTGCTCACGCGCCTGGTCGGCCTTCTGCCGGCCCTGCTGCTGCATCCGCTCGGTCTTCTCCTGGAACTGGTCCTTCATACCCATGTGGGTTCACTCCTGGGTGAGATCGGACCCGGCCGACGGCTGTGCGGGCCGGGCCCGATCAGATTCACACGGGCGGTGACCCGGCGCATGTCGATCAGTCACGGAGCGTGCCGCGGTGCTGTTCGTCGGCCGCGCCACCCGCTCCGACCAGGCCCTTTCCCACCCCGCCCAGCCGGTCGCCGAACCGTCGCATCTCCCGCCGGCCGACCGTGCCGATGACCCCGGGCAGGTAGCCGCGCACACCCTGCATGCCGCGCAGCCACCACTGCCCGTAGACGTGGGTCCGCCGGCGTTCGACGCCCTCGACGAGCCGGTCGACGGCCGGGCCCAGCGGGTACGTCTTGTTCGACGGCCAGGGCAGCCGCTGCCGCAGCTCCCGCATCACGTCGTCCTGGTCGGCGCCGCGCACCATGTCGGTGTCGGTCCAGGACAGGTAGCCGACGCCGACCTGCACGCCCCGGTGCCCGACCTCGGCGCGCAGCGCGTGCGCGTACGCCTCCACGCCCGACTTGGAGGCGCAGTACGCGGACATCATCGGGGCGGGCGTGAGCGCGGCCAGCGAGGCGATCTGGAGCAGGTAGCCGCGCGTCTCGAACAGCGCGGGCAGGAAGGCGCGCCCGGTCACCGCCGAGCCGACGAGATTGACCTCGATCACCCGGCGCCAGGAGACCGGGTCGGAGTCGACGAACGGACCGCCGGTGGCCACCCCCGCGTTGGCGACCACGATGTCGACCCGGCCGAACCGTTCCTTCACCTCACCGGCGACCCGGGCCATCGCCTCGTGGTCGGTGACGTCGGCGGGCCAGATCTCGCTGTCGCCGTGCAGCCGGGAGGCGACCTGCTTCAGCCCGTCCGGCTCCAGTCCGACCAGCGCCACGCTCACCCCGCGCACGGACAGCTTGCGGGCCAGCAGTTCCCCGACGCCCCGCGCCGCTCCGGTGACGACGGCGACCCGTCCTTCCAGGCTCACCCTGCTCATGCGCGCTCCTCGGCTGGTACGGCGGCGGGTAGGTAGGTGTCGGCGAGTGTGCGTATCTTCGCGGTGACGAGGTCCGGGACCTCGATCGGGGTCATGTGCCCTATGCCGGGCAGCTCGCTCAGTCCACGGCACTCGGGCAGCGCGGCGGCCAGCGCGCGGGCGTGCACCGGCGGGGTCAGCCGGTCGGCGGTGCCGACCACCACCTCGACCGGCACGGTCAACTCCCCTATGCCGTGCTCCAGATCGAGCAGGTCCAGCACCTTCGACCAGGCGTGCCGCACCCCGCGCGGACAGGCGTGCACGATCCGGGCGCACGCCTCGACCATGTGCGGGGCCGAACCCGGGCCCATCGTCGCGTACTTGAGGACCCGCAGGGCGGCGGGCGTGACCGGTCCGAGCGGCGCGCGGGAGCCGAGCACCCGCCGGGTCAGCCAGGTCCGTACCGGTCCGGCCGGCAGCGGCAGCACGGTCGCGGCGGCGACCAGCCCCGAGGCGCCCGTACTGCACAGCAGGACGGCCGCCACGTGTTCGCGGACCGCCGGGCGGGCGCCGGCGGCCAGTACGGTCATCCCGCCCATCGAGTGCCCGGCGACGACGGCCCGTTCACCGGGCGCGAGGGTGGCCTGCAGTACGGCCTCGAGGTCGTCGGCGAGCGCGTCGGCGGTGCAGGCGGGGCTCGCCGGGCTGCGGCCGTGGCCGCGCTGGTCGTAGGCGACGACCCGGTGTCCGGCGGCGGCCAGCGCCCGGATCTGCGCGGCCCAGAAGGCGGTCGAGCAGGTCCAGCCGTGCGCGAGGACGACGGCGGGGCCGCCCTCGGTCCCGTGCAACTCGACGTGCAGCCGGGCGCCGTCGGCGGACACGGCGGTCAGCTCCCGCACGGGTACCGGCGGGGCGTACGCCCCGGCGGCGGCGGTCGGCAGCCGGCTCACGCGCTCACCTCCGCGCCCCGCTGCCCGGCGGGCGCCTGCCGCGCGAGGGGCCGCAGCACCTCGTACTCGGCCAGCTCCACCCGCCGTGTGGCGCGCCGGAACTCGGCGGTCGTGCCCGGCCAGATGGTCGTGTTCCGCCCGCTGGCGTCCAGGTACCAACTGGTACAACCGCCGGTGTTCCACACCGTGCGCTTCATCCGCTCCTGCACCCGGTGGTTCCAGGCGTCGACGGCGCCGGGCCGGGCGTCGAGGGCCACCCGCCCGCCCAGCACCCGCAGTTGCCGCAGGTAGTCGGCCAGGTAGTTGAGCTGCGACTCGATCATCAGGATCATGGACGAGTTGCCGAGGCCGGTGTTGGGCCCGATGACCGTCATGAAGTTCGGGAACCCGGCCGCCGTGGCGCCGCGCAGCGCCTGCATGCCGCCCTTCCAGCTCTCGGCCAGGGTGTGCCCGTCGGCGCCGACGACGCGCTCGGCGATCGGCATGTCGGTGACGTGGAAGCCGGTCCCGAAGACGATGACGTCGGCCTCGGTCTCGGTCCCGTCGGCGGCCACGAGGGTCGACCCGCGCACCTCGCTCAGCCCACTGGCCACCACATCCACATTGGGCTCGGCGAGCGCCGGGTAGTACTCGCTCGACAGCAGGATGCGTTTGCAGCCGATGCGGTAGTCGGGGGTCAGCTTGGCGCGCAGCGCCGGGTCCTTGACCGCCCGGGCCATGTTCCGCTTGGCGATCTGCTCGACGAACCCGAGCTCCTCGGGGTGCTTGGTGAACGCCTGCACCTGAAGCTCCCGGATGCCCCACAGCACTCCCCGGCGCAGCCGCGTGGTGACCGGCAGCGTCCGGTGCAGCAGCCGCTCGGGGCCGCTGATCGCCCGGTCCATGCGCGGCATCACCCAGGCCGGGGTGCGCTGGAAGAGGGTGAGCCGGCCGGCCTCGGGCTGGATGGCGGGCACGATCTGGATGGCCGAGGCGCCGGTGCCGATCATGGCCACCCGCTTGCCGGTGAGGTCGTGGTCGTGGTCCCAGCGGGCGGAGTGGAACACCTTCCCCGGGAACGAGTCGAGCCCGGGTATGTCGGGGATCTTCGGATCGGACAGCGGCCCGGTCGCGGACACGACGACATCGGCGGTCAGCCGCCCGCTCGCCGTCTCGATCTCCCACCGGAACTCCTGCGCGTCCCAGGTCATCCGCCGCACCTCCGAGTCGAACCGGATGTGCGGGCGCAGCCCGAAGGTGTCGGTGACGTGCTCCAGGTAGGCGCGGATGTGCGGCTGCCCGGAGAAGGTGCGCGGCCACCGCGGATTGGGCGCGAAGGAGAAGGAGTAAAGGTGCGACGGGACGTCGCACGCGCACCCCGGATAACTGTTGTCCCGCCAGGTCCCCCCGACGCTCGCCGCCCGCTCCAGGACCACGAAGTCCGTGATCCCCTCCCGGCGCAGCCGCACGGCGGCACCCAGACCACCGAACCCGGACCCGACCACCGCGACCCGTACATGCTCGTGCTCGGTCATCCCGACGCCTCCACACATCACCGTCGACTCTGCCAGTGAACACTGGCGCAATGGCGAGAGTAAAGGAGGTGGCTACCGATGGGTAGGGGTCGGGGCAAAGAAAGTTACCGACGGTACGCCGTAAGGTCGGGGCGTGACGGACAAGCGCGAATACCGCATGGCGGAACTGGCCCGGCTGGCCGGCATCACGGTGCGCACCCTGCGCTTCTACCGCGAACGCAAACTGATCCCGCCGCCCCGCCGCGAGGGCCGCATCGCCTGGTACGACGACCACCACCTGGCCCGGCTGCGCACCATCTCGGCGCTGCTGGAACGCGGCCACACCCTCAACGGCATCGCGGAACTCGCCGACGCCTTCGACCACGGCCGCGACGTCGGCGACCTGCTGGGCCTCGGCGTCCCCACCGAGGAGACCCCGGTCCGCCTCACTCCAGAGGAGCTCGCCGACCACTTCCAGGGCCAGGACACGCCGGAGAACCTGGCCGCCGCGATGGAGCTCGGCTACCTGGGCGTCGACGGCGACGAGGTCGTGCACATAAGCCGCCGGCTGCTGGACGCGTCCACCGCCCTGGTCCGCGAGGGCGTCCCGCTCGCCGAGGTGCTGGCCGCCGGCCGCGAGGTCCGCACCCACGCCGAGTCCCTGGCCGGCCTCTTCGCCGACCTGATCCTGCGCCACACCACCGACAACGACCTGCCCCGCCTGCGCCCGCTGGCGCGGAGCGTGGTGGAGGCGGAGCTGTCACTGGCGCTGGACCGGCGGTTGCGGAAGGGGTCCGGGGAGAACTAGGAGGACTAGAAGAACTGGGAGAACTAGCGGTCGTAGACCACGGTCACCGGTGCGTGGTCCGACCACCGCTGCTCATGACTGGCGGCCCGCTCGACGAACCCCTTGACGGCGGTGGCAGCCAGCCCCGGGGTCGACACGTGGTAGTCGATCCGCCAGCCCGCGTCGTTGTCGAAGGCCCGCCCCCGGTACGACCACCACGAGTACGGCCCCTCGACCCCCGGGTGCAGCGCCCGCACCACGTCCACGTACCCGCCCTCCCCCGGGTCGAGCACCCGCCCCAGCCACTCCCGCTCCTCCGGCAGGAATCCGGAGTTCTTCCGGTTCGCCCGCCAGTTCTTCAGGTCGGCCTCGCGGTGGGCGATGTTCCAGTCCCCGCAGACGACGACCTCCCGCCCGTCAGCGGCGGCCCGCTCGCGCAGTTCCTTCAGATAGGCGAGGAACTCCCCCATGAACCGGACCTTCTCCTCCTGCCGCTCGGTGCCGACCTCGCCGGACGGCAGGTAGAGCGAGGCGACCGTCACACCCGGCAGGTCCGCCTCCACGTACCGTCCGCTGCCGTCGAACTCCGACGATCCGAAGCCGACCTGGACGCGATCGGGCTCGCGGCGCGTGTAGAGGGAGACGCCGGCCCGGCCCTTGGCGGCGGCGGGCGCGTGCGTGACGTACCAGCCGGCGGGCTCGCGGACTCCCTCGGGGAGCTGCTGCGGCTCGGCCCGCACCTCCTGGAGGCACAGCACATCGGCGGAGGTGCCGGCGAGCCATTCCACGAAGCCCTTCTTGGCGGCGGCGCGCAGGCCGTTCACGTTGACGCTGGTGACGGTGAGCATTGGGGCAGGGTACCGGGCGGTATCCGGCCGCCGCCCCGCCACTGCCCCCGCCGGCGAAGATCTCCGGCGATTCCGCAGTACCGCTCCCCCTGCCCGCCGACCGAGAACAGGCGCCCGGACCTGAAATCCGGACGCCTGTTCTCCTTTTCTACCGCTGCCGCGAAAACGCGACGTCAGACGAGCTCATCGCATTCCGCTATTTTCCCGTCGTGTCCAGAGGGCGACAGGTACTTTCCGAACATCCAGCCGCTGTACCGGTCCTCGCGGTTGCTTTCCCCGACGTCCGAGTCCGGCTTGTCGCTCGGCCATTTCACTTGGTACCAGGTGGTTCCGCCGTCGGGCTCGCCGCCGTTGAAGCCCGAGTCCTCCTTGCAGATCACCCAGACGGTGTGGTTCTGCAGCACGATGCCGAGCCGGGCGGCCACGTCGGGGCCCGCGCAGTCGTCGACGTTGCACACCCGTACCTGAAGGCCCTCGTCGCGGCCGTCGATGTACGTGTTGACCACCTTGTAGCGCCACGGCCCGGCAGCCGCCGCCGGGGTCGGCACGCTGAAGTCGTCGAGCTTCTCCTCGGCCGCCGGCCCGGGGCAGTTGACGTCCCGGGCCTCGCCGATGATCTGGCAGCCGCCCGAACCGGTGGCGGTGCGGTCCCCGCCGTCCGACGATCCCTGACTCACCACGACGGCGGCCACCAGCGTCGCCGAGGCGGTGATGCCTGCGGCCCACAGGACTTTGTTCTTCTTGTTCACGTTCCCTCGCCTTTGAGGATGCCACGCAGCGGCCCACGCCGCTGCGCCAAGTAAAGCGCCCCGCAAAGGTTGTTGAGATAACGCTCAAGGTTCAGACCAGAGAGGAAAAGAAAGCGCTCCCACATTCACAGTTCGAGCATAAGAGCAGGCCACGGAAGATCGAAATACCATTACCCCTCGGTTTTACCTTTCGGTAAGATCTTGAAAGCAATCACCCGATGTGGCCGACATCACTGCTTTCCCGCCAGAGGTAAGGACCGTGCCGCATCCACACGCCTTTCACGGCGGCCACCGCAAATATCACCCAAGGCCCTGTCGCCGCACCGAAGAATAACCGTCACTTGCGCACACTTTCGAGCATTGGCGCGCAACCGGCACAATGGACGTCGCCCGCCCCGGACCCCCCGGACACCGCAGGCATCCCAGTCATCGTCATCGCATGGATATACGGTAGGACGCATGGAAATACGCCCGGTCCCCTTCGACCACCCCGACGCCGTGAAGCTCAACGACGAGGTCCAGGCCGAGTACGCCGTCCGCTACGGCGACGACGGCGACGAGACCTACCTGGAACCCGCCCACTTCACACCGCCGAACGGGCTGTACCTGATCGCGTACGACGAGGCCGGCGTACCCGTGGCGACCGGCGGCTGGCGGGCGCAGGAGACCAACGACGAGGGGTACCGGGACGGGGACGCCGAGCTGAAGCGGATGTTCGTCATCGAGCAGCTGCGCGGCCGGGGACTGGCCCGCCGCATCCTCGCCGCACTGGAGGCGGACGCCCGCGCGGCGGGCCGCACCCGGATGGTCCTGGAGACCGGCACCAAGCAGCCGGAGGCCGTCGCGCTGTACGTCTCCAGCGGCTACCAGCCGTGCGAGAAGTTCGGCTTCTACCGCTTCCACGACAGCAGCCTCTGCTACGCGAAGCAGCTGTAGCGCGGACCCACGGACACGCCGCCATGCGCGCGGCCCGTCACCTCCGGTACCGCCGCGCCACCGCCGCGAAGGCGGCCTTGGGTTCCCAGTCCATGTCGGGGTAGGTCCGCCCGCGACGCCCTTCGAGGAGTTTGACGATGCCCAGGCTGGCACGGTCCAAGTCATCCCTGGGGTCGCCATCGGGGCGGTGCGGGTAGCCGGACAAGGCGAACAGGAACACGAACGCGCTGTCCACACCCTCGGCCTCGAAGATGTCCAGCAGTTCGCTCAAGTAGGCGGCCTGGCCGATCTCGTCGCGCTCGTACACGTCATTCAGCCGCACGGGCGCCTTGGTCCGCGGGTCGTGCTCGACCACTTCCAGCACACGCCCACCGCGGTCTCCCGCGCCGCGGTAGGCGGCGGTGCCGAACCCGGTGATGGCGAGCGGCTTCGGGCCCTGAGCCAGGGCACGCACGGCGCCCCGGAACCGGTCGGCGACCTCGGCGGACCGGAGCAGCTCGTACGTCACCATGTCGAAGGGGGTCCAGTCGACCTGTTCGAACTGGATGGCCGCATAGGTGAGCTTGCCCCCGAAGTGCTCACGGACCGCGTCCACGGCCTCACGGAGAAACGCGTTGACGCGCACGCCGAGCTCACGCATCGCTTCGGCCCGCCGCTCGGGCCGGCTCATCAGCCGCTCGACCCGCTCCTCGGGGTTTTCACCGGACAGGAACCCGCGGTTCATCACGCTCAGCTCCACCCCAGTGACGAACACGACCTCGGCTCCCTGCCGCCGGAGCCGCTCCGCCCGCTCAGCGCAGTCGCCGAAGAGCGTGAGAATCCGCTTCGGATCCAGCTCCAGCGGATAGGGCGAGAACCAGACCTCCAGGCCGAGCTCGGCGGCGACACCGGCGGCCAGCTCCAGTCGGCCCGGGTCGCCGCCGATAATTTGGACCGCATCGCAGTGCAGGTCGTCGCGGATGATGGCGAGCTCTCGCCGGACCACCGCGGGGTCGAGGTGCCCGCTGGGCGTCTGGCCGTGCGGAGCCAGCCCGGTGTCGTAGGTCATTCCTCTTGCTCGCATGGTCATGGGGCCGTCTTCTCTCCGCCAGTTTCGGACGGGTCGAGGCTGACAGTAAAAGTGCGCGCACGCAAGTTTGCGTGCGCGCAGATTTACGTGAGACGCTGGCAGCATGACGACTCCACCAGGGCTCCGCGAGCGGAAGAAGCAGGCCACGCGTGAGGCGCTGCGCGAGGCGGCGCTGCGCCTGGCCGTGGAGCACGGGCCGGACCAAGTGCGGGTCGAGGACATTGCCGAGGCGGCGGGGGTCTCGCCGCGCACCTACAACAACTACTTCTCCAGCCGCGAGCAGGCGATCGTCTCCGCCGTCACCGCGGACCGTGAGGCGCACGTCGCGGCGGCGGTCAGGGCCCGGCCCGCAGAAGTACCCCTGGCTGACGCCGTCACCGAAGCAGTCGTCGAGCAGTACACGAGCACCGATGAGCGCGAGCACGAGGCGCTGCTGCTGATCACCACCGAGACCGCGCTACGGGGCGCATTCCTCGACACCACCGCCGCCATCGAGCCGCCGCTCACGGCAGCGATCGCCGAACGCCTGGCGAACGCCGGACCCCACACGGCCCGCGTCCTCGCGGCCAGCGCGGCCGCGGCGGTTCGCATCGCACTGGAGAACTGGCTCGGGCCCGCCGGGAGTTCCGGGACCGGAGGACTGCTCGTGCCCTCCGGCTCGCTGGCCGACCGACTCCGGGCGACGCTGGCACCTCTCGCGCCCGCGTTCGACGCCGCGGAGCGACGCACCCGGCCGTCATCGCCCTCGTCAGCCGATCCGGCATAAACACTGGCATACAGATGAAGAGACAAGAAACGCCAATGGCACCATCGGCACTCATCAGGCCCGCAAAAACGCCAGCACCGCCAGCACCCGCCGGTGCGTGTCGTCGGCCGGCGGCAGGTCCAGCTTGGTCAGGATGGACCCGATGTGCTTGCCGACGGCCGCCTCGGACACCACCAGCGTCCGGGCGATCGCCCCGTTGGACCGGCCCTCCGCGACCAGCGCCAGCACCTCCCGTTCGCGCGGGGTGAGCCGGGCCAGCGGGTCGCGGCGGCGGCGCAGCAGTTGCCGTACCACCTCGGGGTCGACGACCGTGCCGCCGGCCGCGACGTCGCACAGGGCCGCCACGAAGTCCTCGACCTGGCCGACCCGGTCCTTCAGCAGATACCCGACGCCCGAGCCGTCCCCGGAGTCCAGCAGTTCGGCGGCGTAGGCGCGCTGCACGTACTGGCTGAGTACCAGCACCGGCAGCCCGGGCCGCTCCGCGCGCAGCGTCACCGCGGCCCGCAGCCCCTCGTCGTGCAGTCCCGGCGGCATCCGCACGTCCGTCACCAGCACGTCGGGGCCGTGCTCCCGCACCGCCGCGAGCAGCGCGTCCGCGTCGCCGACCGCCGCGACGACCTCGTGTCCGAAGCGGGTGAGCAGGCCGGTCAGCCCCTCGCGCAGCAGCACGCTGTCCTCGGCGAGGACTATCCGCAAGGGTCGGGCGTCGGCCGGCACGGAAGCTCCACTCGCAGCAGGGTCGGTCCGCCCGGCGGGCTGGACAGGGTGAGTCTGCCATCGAGCACCGACACCCGGTCCGCGAGCCCGGTCAGTCCGCTGCCGTGCTCCGGGTCCGCGCCGCCGCGCCCGTCGTCGGCGATCTCCAGGACCAGGCCGGGCCCGTCGGCGTACCCGCCCCGCACCCGCGCCCGCCGCGCGCCGCTGTGCTTGGCCACGTTGGCCAGCGCCTCGCAGACCACGAAGTACCCGGCGGCCTCGACGGGGCCCGGCAGCCGCCCTGGCAGGTCCAGTTCCAGATCCACCGGTACGGGGCTGCGGTCGGCGGCGTCGGCCACGGCGGCCGGCAGGCCGTAGTCGGCGAGCACCTGCGGATGGATGCCCTGGACGAGTTCGCGCAGGTCGGCCAGGGCCAGCTCGGCCTCCCGGTGGGCGCGGGCGAGTTGGCCGGCGAGGGGCCCGCCGGGCGGGGCGTCGAGGCGGGCCAGGCCAAGGGCGATCCCGAGGGCGACCAGCCGCTGCTGGGCACCGTCGTGCAGATCGCGTTCGATCCGCCGCCGCTCCGCCTCGAAGGCGTCGACCAGCCGGGCCCGGGACCGGACGAGTTCGGTGACCCGGTCGCCGTCCGGGCCGGCGCCCAGCAGCACCCGCGCCAGCTCCGCCCGCGCCCCCGCCAGCACCCCCAGCGCGTACGCCCCGGCGGCCAGCAGCACCAGCCCGAGCACGGCGGCCGCGGTGGCCGCGGGCCAGCCCTCGACCAGCCACACCTTCAGCACCTTCGCCTCGCCGTCGGCGGCGACCAGCGCGGGCGCCGCGACCATCGAGAGCGGCACCACCGTGCAGGCCATCACCACCACCGCGTCCAGTGGCCACAGGACGAAGCCGAGCAGGACGGCGTACCCGAGTTCTCGCCAGGTGGCCGGCTCCCGGACCCGCGTGGTCAGCCACGCCGGCAGTCCCGCCCGGCCGGGCACCCGGTGCCGCCCGCCGGGCACCGGCCGCACCCCCGCCAGCCGCAGCCGGCGGCGCTCGATCGCGGCGACGGGTATCCCGGCCAGCGCGGTCAGCCCCAGCACCGGCAGCCCGATGACGACGACGGCCAGCGCGCCCCCGACCAGCGCCCCACTGACGATCACCACCAGCACGACCGCTCCGAACAACGCCCCGCTCAGCAGGTACGCGACCGCCCGCCAGGGCCACGCCGACCCCAGGTACCCGCGCCCGCCGAGCGCCCCCCACATCGTCATGCGGATCACCGTACGGGCGGCCCGCGGACCCGCACCATCACCGTGACCGGAGCTTCGGGGGTATGCCTGGCCCCACCCCGGTTCTCGCCCCTGCCGCACTGACCCGGCCGGTCTCCCCGGGGTTGGCTACGGCCATGGAAACCGACGCGATCGAACTGCGGGACGTCAGCAGGCGCTACGGGGCCGGGGGCGGCGGGGTACGGGCCCTGGACGGGGTCTCGCTCGCCTTCCCCACCGGCACCTTCACCGCCGTGATGGGCCCGTCCGGCTCCGGCAAGTCGACACTGCTGCAATGCGCGGCGGGTCTGGACCGCCCCACCTCCGGGTCGGTACGGCTCGGCGGGACGGAGCTGACGGAGCTGAGCGAGCGGCGGCTGACGCTGTTGCGCCGGGCCCGGATCGGGTTCGTGTTCCAGGCGTTCAACCTGCTGCCGGCGCTGACCGCCGAGCAGAACGTCGCCCTGCCGCTGCGCCTGGCGGGCCGGCGCCCGCGCCGGGCTCAGGTGCGGGAGGCGCTGCGCCGGGTCGGTCTCGCGGACCGCGCCCGGCACCGGCCGGCGCAGCTGTCCGGCGGCCAGCAGCAGCGCGTCGCGATCGCCCGCGCCCTGATCACCGGCCCCGAGGTGCTGTTCGGCGACGAACCGACCGGCGCGCTCGACACGGTGACGGGCCGTCATGTCCTGTCCCTGCTGCGGGAGATGGTGGACGCCGACCGCCGCACGCTGGTCATGGTGACGCACGACCCGGTGGCCGCCGCGTACGCGGACCGGGTGGTGTTCCTGGTCGACGGCCGGGTGCACGGGGAGCTGACCGGTGGCGCCCCGGCCGGCGAGATCGCGGCCCGGATGGCCTCCCTCGAAGCGGACGACGCGGCGGCCGTGCCGTGCTGACCCTCGCCCCGCACACCCTGCGGCTGCGCTGGACCGCCTTCGCCGGCGGCTTCGTCGCCCTCGCGCTCGGCGTCGCGCTGCTCACCGTGATGGGTCTGGCCCTGGCCTCGGCGGCGGACGCCCCCGGCCGCGCCCCGGAACGGTTCGCCGCCGCGCCGGTGGTGGTGCGCGGCACGGACACCCTGCGGGTGCCGACCGCGGCCGGCGTACGCACCGCGCGACTGGACCGGCCGCGCCCGGTGCCGGCCGGCACGGTCGCCGCCCTGCGCACGCTCGGCGAGGTCACCGAGGACCGCTCCTTCCCGGTACGGATACCGGGCGAGTCCGGGGCACTGGTCGGTCACCCGTGGTCGACGGCGGCCTTCGCCCGGTACGAGCTGACCGCGGGCCGGGCGCCGCGCGCCGCCGGCGAGGTGGTCGTCACCGGCGGCCGGGCAGCTCCCGGCGACCGGCTGCGCACCGGACACGGCCCGGTCCGGGTGGTGGGGACGGTGGCCGGCCGGGGCTTCGAGCGGGCCGTCTTCTACCCCGACGCGGTGGCCGCCCGGCTGGCCCCGGTCAGCACCCAGCTGGTGGTGGCCGCGGACCCGGCGGCGGTACGGCGGGCCGTGGGCGACCGGGCCCAGGTGCTGACCGGCGCCGCGCGGCACCTGGCGGACCCGGCACCGGACCGGGACCGGGCGGCGGTGACGGCCCTGAACTCCCTGTTCGGCACGGCGGGCGGGGTGGCCGCCTTCGTCGCCGTCTTCGTCGTGGCGTCGACGTCCGCGTTCACGGTCGCCCAGCGCCGCCGGGAGTTCGGGCTGCTGCGGACGGCGGGCGCGACGCCCGGCCAGGTGCGCCGGACGGTGTACGCGGAGGCGCTGCTGGTCGGCGGGGCGGCCGCGGCGACGGGCTGCGCGCTCGGCGGGTACGCCGCCCCGCACCTGGCGGCCCGGACCGTGGCGGGGGGACTCGCCCCCGCCTGGTTCACCATCGGCGACCACACCTGGCCGTACCACGCGGCGTTCTGGACCGGTCTGACGGTGGCACTGTGCGGGGTGACGGCGGCGTCCTGGCGGGCGGGGCGCACCCGGCCGGCCGAGGCGCTGCGCGAGGCGTCGGCGGAGCACGGCGCCCGCACCCGGGGCCGGCTGCTCGCCGGTACGGCGCTGCTGGCGGCGGCCGCCGGGACCGCCGGGTGGGCGCTGCTGACCGACCCGGCCGACCTGCTGCACCGCAAGACGTACATCAGCCGCCCGATGCTGCTGATCACGGCGTTCGCGCTGCTCGCCCCGGCGCTGGCGGGCCCGCTGGTCCGGCTGCTGACCTGGTTGCCGGCCCGGCTGCCGGGCGGCCTGCTCGCGGTTCTGGTCCGGGAGAACGCCACGGCGGCTGCCCGCCGTACCGCCGCCGTCGCGGCCCCGGTCCTGGTGACGGTGGCACTGACGGGTTCGCTGCTCGGCGCGACGGCGACGCTCGACGCGGCACGGACGGCCGAGGCCCGCACCCGTACGACGGCCGACTTCGTGGTGACGGCGGACGGCGGCCTGGACGCGGCGACGGTACGGCGGCTGCGGGCCGTGCCCGGCACGGCGGCCGTCTCGGCCACCGCGGCCAGTTCGGTGTACGTCGTGGAGGAGGGCGTGGCGCTGATCCGGTCCGCCGCCCGCGCGGCCGACCCGGCGGCGCTCGCCGCGACCACCCGGCTGCCGGTGACGGCCGGCCGGCTCACCGACCTGGACGACGGCTCGATCGTCGTCAACGAGGAGTGGGAACGGCACACCGTGGGCCGGCGGGTCCCGGTCCGCCTCGGCGACGGCACCCGCCGCACCCTGCGGGTCGCCGCCGTCCTGGCCGTCGGCACGGGCGACAACGGCGTGTACGTCACCCCGGCCAACGCGCCGGGCGCCCCGGTGGACCGGGTGGAGGTGACGGTGGCGGCCGGCGCCGGGCGGGCCGCCGTGGCGGCCGGACTGCGGGCGGCGGTCGGGGGCACGGACGGCCGGGTGTACGGCGCCGCCGCCTGGCTGCGCGGCACCGCGCCCCGGGCCGACGGCACGACCCGCCTCGGCCTCCTCCTGGTGCTGGGCATCGCCCTGGTCTACGCGGCCATCGCGCTGGCCGGCACCCAGGTCATGGCGACCGCCGACCGGCGCCGCGAACTGGCCGCCCTGCGCCTGGCGGGCGCCACCGCGCCGCAGGTCCTCGGCCTGGTCGCGGTGGAGGCGCTGACCGCGGCCGCCGTCGGCGCACTGCTCGGCGTGCTGGTGGCGGCGCTGAACCTGCTGGGGATGACCGGCGCCCTGACCCTGCTGTCGGCCCCGGCGGCCCCGGTCCTGCCGTGGCCCGCGCTCGGCGCGGCGGCGGGCGGCTGCGCGCTGACCGCCGTGGTCTTCGCCGTGCTGCCGGCGGGCGGCGCCTTCCGACTCCAGGGGTCACGGCGAAGACCACGGCCCGGTGGTACCGGACCCGCGGGCGTCGCATGACCGCGGGCCGCGGCGACCGCGCCGCGCCCCCGGCACCGGACGGCCACTGGGAGGTCCGCTTCTTAGGCGCCGCCTCGGCCAAGGGCTGGGACAGCCCCGCCCAACAGGCCCGGGAGAACACCTACCGCGCCTGAATCCACGCTGACCTTCTGAACAGCGGTGATGCGCTGCCCCCTTCAGCTCGCCGTCGTTTCCCGGCTCCGGGCCGAGTACAGCGATTGCAGGGCCGCACGGCGCCTGGCCGTGCGCCGATGGACCAGCCGGTGCGACACCGGCTTCCTCGGCCCGGAACGACTGATCCGGGCAGGACGCTGAATCCGGCGGATGACTGCTGCCCGCGTTCTCAGGAGTGGCGGTGGTACGCCTTGTTGGCGATACGCCAGCTGTCGTCGGAGCGGACCAGCAGGAAGATGTCGGTGAACGTGTCCGCGCCGTGCGAGAGCGTCATGGTCGCGGTCGCGACAGTGCCGTGGACGTCGATGGCGTCGATGCGGCGGGAGCGGGTCGGTTCGTCCGGGGCCGGCCAGCCTGGGAAGAGAGCGCAGTATTCGTCCAGGCGCCAGGAGACGAATGCGCCGTCACGGAGCCCCTCGATGTGGGCAGTGGGAAGGAACGCGTCCCTGAAGTGGGCGGGGTCCCCGGTGGAGTGCCCGCGGATGTAGGCGCGGAGCGGTTCGAGTACGGCGTCTGCCACGGCGGGGACCGTGGCGGCGGCCGCGATGTCGGCCTCTGGGGTGTCGGCCAGGCCGACTGCGCTGCGCAAGGGGGTGTTGGACGCGGCGGCCAGCAGAGCCATGTCCTTGGCCAGCGCGCCGATGGTGAATTCGGCCGTGACAGCGCCGGGCCGGCCGGCCAGGAAGGGCCGTTTGCGGGCCACGAGCCCGCCGAGTTGGCCGAGTTGGAGGATGTCGAGTACCTGGGCACGGGGCAGGTCGAGGGCGTCGGCTTGCCGTAGTGAGTCGCGCAGCGCGAGGACGGCGCCGGCGAGGCTGTTGTTGGCGATCAGCTTCAGCGCGGCGGCGGTGGAGGCGTCCTCGACGTGCCGGACGGTGCCCAGCGCTTCCAGGACCGGCCGGACTCGATCAAGCGCGTCTTGGTGAGCGGCGGCAAGGATCTGCAGGGCTCCGGCGGCGGCAGCCGGAACAGAGCCGAGCACGGGCGCGTGGACGTAGGCCGGGCCGAACTGCCGGGACAGCTCGGCCGCTTCGGCGGGGGCGATGGTGCTGGTGTTCAGCACCATCGTGTCCGTTCGCAGCGAGTCACGGACGTCGTCGAGGACATGTCGGCAGGCCGGGCCGTCGAACAGCGTCAGGAGTACGAGGCCGGCGTTGGCCACGGCGTCGTGCGGATCGCCGGTCGTCTTGACGGCACCTGATGTGCGCCCCGAGCGCGTCCAGCCGACGACGTCCCAGCCCTGGGCGGCCAGTCGTGTCGCGATCGCCTCGCCCATGCGCCCCAGGCCGAGGACGGCGATCGTGTGCGGTGTGGTCATGCGCGCCACGATGGTGCACCACGAAGGCTGCGACAAGCGCAGATCTTGCAGGCTGGCCCTGCGGAGTCCGCATACCGGCTGGGCATACTGGCGCCATGGAACTGACGGTGTGGCGGACCTTCGTGACCGTATGCCGGCTCGGGTCTCTGTCGGCGGCGGCCGCCGAGCTCCATCACACGCAGTCGGCCGTCTCCCGGCAGATCGCCGGGCTGGAGCGGCAGCTCGGCGTGCCGCTGATCGAGCGGCACGCGCGCGGTGTGCGCCCGACGCCCGCCGGCGAGGTGTTCCGGCACCACGCTCTGGCCACGCTCAGCGAGGCCGACCGCGCCGTACGTGCCGTACGGGAGGCCGGCGACGGGGCGTTCAACCGGCCGCTGGCGGTCGGCGCGACACCTTCTCTTGCCGCCGGGATCGTCCCCGAGGCCATCCGGGCCCTGCTGACGGAGACCGGATCCATCCGGTGGAGCCTGCTCCCCGGCTTGAGCGGACAACTGCACCACCGTGTGATCACCGGCGACCTCGACGTCGCCGTCGTCACCGACGCACCGCCAGGGCTGCCCCGTGACCCGCGGGTCGAACGACGGTTCCTCGGGCTGGACGACATGGTCGTCGCACTGCCCGTCGGCCATCCGCAGGCCGGGCGCGGCCCGGTGCGCATGCAGACCCTGGCCGACCAGACCTGGGTCGAGGACAACGACGGCTCGGCGGCCCTCCTGCACCAGCACGCCGCCCGCGCCGGAGTCAGCGCCCGTATCGACCTCACCGCGGCCGATCTGCCCGGCAAGCTGGCCCTGGTCGCGACCGGCCACGCCATCGCGCTGGTCCCCGGGGTGCTGACGCGCGCACTGCGAACCGACATCACCACCGTGAGCCTGGTCGATCCCCCGACCCGCGGCATCTACACGATCACGCCGCATCGCGGCCCGCACCCCTGCGCAGCCCCTCTGCTCGACCAGCTCGCCACGGCCTTCGCTGCGATCCGGCCGGCCCCCGCCAAGCACCGGCCGACCGGGACGGACACCCACCCCACTGGGCCGGCGCACTCGTGAACCGGGGCTCCGCCGGCACGGATAAGACCGCTGCGGCGTCAGACGCGCGTACGGCGGTGGACCTCCGCATCCGCAGCTGGAAGCACAACCCGCCGCAGTTCAGGCCGGTTCGGCGATGGCGGGCACGACTCGTGATCAGCCGGCCGAGGCCCTCGACGAGATCCGCGCTCAGGCGCCGGGCACCGCTGAGGAGCAGGAAGCGAGTCAGGAACGACTCATAAAAGACTCGGAAACGACGAAGATCCCGACCGATCATGATGATCGGCGGGATCTCGTCAACCACTCCTGAGCTAACTCAAGAACAGTCGTGCGTGGACCTGAGGGGATTCGAACCCCTGGCCCCCTCGATGCGAACGAGGTGCGCTACCGGACTGCGCCACAGGCCCTTGCAACGAGTGAAACTCTAGCACCCCGTGCGGCCTGCCCAAAAATCCGTTCCGGAGCGGTACGGAGGGCCCGGCGGGCTACTCGTTGGCGGCCTTGGGGCGGTCGCCGTCCTCGTACTGGTCGAAGAGCGGGGTGCGGCCCCGCTCCCGGGACCGGCGGGCCGACGCGGCGCGGCGGCCGCCCCGGCGGGCGGGGCCCTGCGGCCGGTCCTCGCCACGCTCCTCGGCCCGCTCCTCGGCGCGGTCCGGCGCGGCGGACGGCTCGGCGTCGGAGCCGGCGGCGTCGGCCGGCTCCCGCCGGTCCGGAGCGGCGGCGCTGGAGCGCGCGGAGCTCCACGCGTCGGGTGCCGAGAGGTCCACGCCGGCCGTTGCCCGGGGGGCCACCGGCGCGGTCACGTACGTCGGCAGCGGCACCGGCACCGGGTCCCAGCTCTCGCCCTGCCCGGGGCGCCGCTGCCGCTCGCGCTGCTGGTCGACCCACTCGGCGTGGTCGGTCTGCTCGACCAGCGCCCGCCGGTCCGCGGCCAGCGCCGACAGGCCGGGGTCGGGCTCCGCGCCGGGCGCCTCGTGCGGTTCCTCGGCGTCGGGCTCGGCACCGACGTCGGCGGTGGCGGCCCGCCGACGGGACTGCCGGCCGCGCTCCCGCAGCCGCTGCGCGGCGATCTCGGCGCGGCGGCGGTCCATCTGGAAGGCGAAACGGCGCCGCTCCTGGGCCCGGAGGTAGGCGATGTACGCGCTGAGCAGCACGGCCGGCACGGCGGGCGCCCACAGGAACGCCAGTCCGCCGACCGCGGCGACGACCGCGCCGAGCGTGAAGGCGAGGAAGAGCAGCACGGTGGTCCGGCGGCGGCGGGCGAGCGCCTTGACGCGCCGCGCGCGGGCCGCCGCGGCCTGCGCCGCCGCCCGGTCGCCGGCGTCCCGCCGGGCGGGGCGCTGCTCCCGCGCGACCGGTTCCGGGGACTGCGCGGGCCGCGGGGGCTGCGCGGCCGGGGCCGGCGGGCGGACCTCCGGGCGGGTTCTGGACACGGCGAAGGCCCGGACGTCCACCGAGTCGGTGACGGCGTCCGGGTCGCCGGGGCCGGGCTCCCCCTCGTCGGTGGAGCGCGCCCGCAGGTCCTTGGCGTACCGGCGCTCCATGCCCGCCCGTCCGGACAGAAGCCGGATGGCGGTGCTGAAGCGTTCCGTCGGACGGGCCTCGTTCAGCTCGTCCTGCCTACGGAGCCACATCGGCACCAAGTAGGCGGCCCAGGCCCCGACGATGACTGCGTAGATGAGGCCGCTGCTGCTCACGCCTCACACGGTAGAGGGATGTGCGCGAGGGGATCCGCCAATTGAGCCGGTGTGTCGCACGATCTGGCTGATATTTCAAAATTTTTTTCGGACCGGTGACAATTCCTGGACCCGAACCGGACTCGAACCGGACCCGAACCGGACCCGGACGCCTTTAATTCGAACGTTTATTCAATTCCGGAATGGTCCTGCCGGGTCCGGCCCCGGTGCCAGCGCCGCAGCAGGCCCTCCGGGACCTCTTCCGCGGTCAGCGCGAAGACGAGGTGGTCGCGCCAGGCGCCGTCGATGTGGAGATAGCGGGGCCTGAGGCCCTCCTCGCGGAATCCGAGTTTCTCCACGACCCGGCGGCTGGGGCCGTTCTCGGGGCGAATGCAGACCTCGATGCGGTGCAGGCCGACGGTGCGGAAACAGTGGTCGACGACGAGTGCCACGGCGGTCGGCATCACCCCGCGGCCGGCCACCGCCTCGTCCACCCAGTAGCCGACGTGCCCGGAGCACATCGAGCCCCAGGTGATCCCGGCGACGGTGAGCTGCCCGACCAGCCGGCCCTGGTACTCGATGACGAACGGCAGCATCCGGCCCGCGTTGGCCTCGGAGCGCAGGTGGCGGACCATCTGCCGGTAGGTCGGCCGGTGCGCGAGCGGCCCGCCGGGGCCGGGCGGCGGGATGGTGGCCTCCCAGGGCCGCAGCCAGTCCCGGTTGCGCCGGTTGACCTCGCGCCAGGCCCGCTGGTCACGCAGCTTTATCGGCCGCAGGACGGTGTCGCCGTCCGCCAGCCGCACGGGCCACGATGGGCTGTTCAGCTCGCACCCCCACGGGTGTCGCCGGGTCTGGGGTGGTCGCCGCCGCGGAGCTGGTCGACGGCGTGCCGCAGCAGCGGCTCCAGTACGGCCAGTCCGTCCTTCACCCCGCCGGTGGACCCGGGCAGGTTGACGACCAGCGTGCCGCCCGCCACCCCGGCCAGGCCGCGGGAGAGCGCCGCGGTGGGCACCTTGTCGCGGCCGCGTGCCCGGATCGCCTCCGCGATGCCCGGCACCTCGCGGTCGAGCACCGCGCGGGTCGCCTCGGGGGTGCGGTCGGTGGGTGACAGGCCGGTGCCGCCGGTGGTGACGATCACGTCGTACCCGGCGTCGACGCCCGCGCGCAGGGCGGCCTCGACCGGGTCGCCGTCGGGCACGACCCGCGGGCCCTCGACGGTGAACCCGAGACGGGTGAGGCCCTCGGCGATGAGCGGGCCGCCCCGGTCCGCGTAGATCCCGGCGGCGGCCCGGTTGGAGGCGGTGACCACCAGGGCGCGGTACGCGGCGGGAGGGGCCCCGCCGATCGGCGCGTCGGCCGTCATGACCGGCTCCAGTCGCCCGACTTGCCGCCCGTCTTCCGCTCCACCCGCACGTCCGTGATGACCGCTCCCTTGTCTACCGCCTTCACCATGTCGATCACGGTGAGCGCGGCGACGGAGACCGCGGTGAGCGCCTCCATCTCGACGCCCGTGCGGTCCGTGGTCTTCACGGTGGCCACGATCTCCACGGCGTCGTCCGCGACCGACAGGTCCAGTGTCACACCCGACACCGACAACGGGTGGCACAGCGGGATCAGGTCGGGGGTGCGCTTGGCGCCCATGATGCCCGCGATCCGGGCGGTGGCCAGCGCGTCGCCCTTCGGGACGCCCGCGCCGCGCAGCAGCTCGACGACCGCGGGGGCGACCAGGACCCGGCCGCTGGCACGGGCGGTGCGGGCGGTCACGTCCTTCTGCGAGACGTCGACCATACGGGCGGCGCCCGCCTCGTCGATATGGGTCAGTCGGTCCTGCGTGCTCATGACGTGTGTGGCGCTCCCGGTCCGGGCCCGCGGTGCGGCTCGCGGGCCAGTTGTGCGCGACACGGTACCCCCATGCCGGCGCGCGCACCGGGGCAGGACCGCCCTGCGGGCCCCCGCGCGGGCGCTCAGCCGAGCAGCACGACCTCGACCTCGGTACCGGGCTGCGCGCTCACCACGTCCTCGGGTACGACGATCAGCGCGTCGGCGTGCGCCAGCGCGGCCACCAGGTGCGAACTCGCGCCGCCGACCGGGGCGACCGAGCCGTCCGCGTAGGTGCCGCGCAGGAACTGGCGGCGGCCCTTGGGGGAGGTCAGCGCCTTGTCGGTGGTGAGGGTCGCGGTGGTGCGGGGGCGGTGCGGGTCCGGCAGGCCCATCAGGGTGCGGATGGCGGGGCGGACGAACAGCTCGAAGGAGACGTACGAGGAGACCGGGTTGCCCGGCAGGGCGAGCAGCGGGGTGTGGTCGGGGCCGACGGAGCCGAAGCCCTGGGGCTTGCCGGGCTGCATGGCGAGCTTGCGGAAGTCGACGCCGCTGCCCGGCTCGTCCTCGTCGGCGACGTGCGCGAGGGCCTCCTTGACGACGTCGTAGGCGCCGACGCTCACCCCGCCGGTGGTGACCATCAGGTCGGCGCGCACGAGCTGGTCCTCGATGGTGGCGCGCAGGGTCTCGGCGTCGTCGGCCACGGCGCCGACCCGGTAGGCGATGGCGCCGGCGTCGCGGGCGGCGGCGGTGAGGGCGAAGCTGTTGGAGTCGTAGATCTGGCCGTGGGTCAGCTGTTCGTCGGGCTGGACGAGTTCGCTGCCGGTGGACAGGACGACCACGCGGGGGCGGGGGCGGACCCGGACCCGGCCGCGGCCGATCGCGGCGAGCAGGCCGAGCTGGGGCGGGCCGAGGACGGTGCCGGCGCTCAGCGCGCGGTCGCCGGCCCGGACGTCGCTGCCGGCCGCCCGGACGTGCGCGCGGGCCTCGGCCGGGCGGTACACGTAGACCTGGCCCTCGGCGCCCTCGGGGGCCGCGCTGCGGGCGCGCATGCCGGTGACCGGGCCGGCGCCGAGGCCGCCGTCGGTCCACTCCACCGGCACCACGGCCTCGGCGCCGGACGGCAGCGGGGCGCCGGTCATGATGCGGGCGGCCTGGCCGGGGCCGACCCGGAGCTGGTCGCCGGCGCCCGCGGCGACGTCCCCGATCACCTCCAGGCAGGCCGGGAACTCCTCGCTCGCGCCCGCGACGTCCGCGACCCGTACCGCGTAGCCGTCCATGGAGCTGTTGTCGAACGGCGGCAGGGAGACCGGCACCGTGACGTCCTCGACCAGGACGCAGCCCTGAGCCTCCAGGAGGTTCAGCTCGATGGGGTCCAGCGGGCGGACCGTGGCGAGGATGTCCTCCAGGTGGTCCTCCACCGACCACAGCCGGTCCTCGGCGGGTGCGTCGTGACCGTCCTGGCCGGCGGTGCGGGGCGCGGGCGTGCTCAACGTTGTTACATCTCCTCGGCTACGTAACTGCGAAGCCAGGTCCGGAAGTCCGGGCCCAGGTCTTCACGTTCGCATGCGAGTCTGACAATGGCACGCAGGTAGTCGCCCCGGTCGCCGGTGTCATAGCGGCGGCCCTTGAAGACGACGCCGTGCACCGGGCCGCCGACCTTCTCGTCGGTGGCGAGCTGCTGGAGGGCGTCGGTGAGCTGGATCTCGCCGCCGCGGCCGGGCTCGGTCCGGCGCAGTATGCCGAAGACGTGCGGGTCGAGGACGTAGCGGCCGATGACGGCGTAGTTGGAGGGCGCGTCGGCCGGGTCGGGCTTCTCGACCAGGCCGCTGACCTTGACGACGTCGCCGTCCTCGGTGGTGTCGACGGCGGCGCAGCCGTAGAGGTGGATCTGCTCGGGGGCGACCTCCATGAGCGCGATGACGCTGCCGCCGTACTGCCCCTGGACCTCGATCATGCGCTGGAGCAGGGGGTCGCGCGGGTCGATCAGGTCGTCGCCGAGGAGGACCGCGAAGGGCTCGTCGCCGACGTGCGGGGCGGCGGCCAGGACGGCGTGGCCGAGGCCCTTGGGGTCGCCCTGGCGGACGTAGTGGATCATCGCGAGGTCGCTGGACTCCTGCACCTTGGCCAGCCGGTCGGCGTCGCCCTTCTTCTGGAGAGCCGACTCCAGCTCGTAGTTGCGGTCGAAGTGGTCCTCCAGAGGGCGCTTGTTGCGGCCCGTGACCATGAGGACGTCGTCGAGACCGGCGGCGACGGCCTCCTCGACCACGTACTGGATCGCCGGCTTGTCCACGACCGGCAGCATCTCCTTGGGCGTGGCCTTGGTGGCCGGCAGGAACCGGGTGCCCAGACCTGCTGCGGGGATGACAGCCTTGCTGATCCTGGGGTGCGACTGAGTCATGTCCGCCACCATATCCGCTGCCTTCACAGGTGATCAGCATCTGTGGAGAGACAGTGCTCATATGAGCACATTGGACGGTACGGGACCAGTAAGGGAGCGACCTTGGACCGGGACGGACCCGCCGACGAGCCTGACAAGCGCGTCTTGCGGCGCGAGATCATCGCGGTGAGGAACAGGTTGACGGACGATGACCTGCGGGTGGCGGAGGCGGCGTTGGCCGACCGGGCGCTCGGGCTGCCGGAGCTGGCGGGGGCGCGCACGGTGGCGGCGTACGTCTCGGTGGGCGCCGAGCCGGGCACCCGCGCGCTGCTCGACGCGCTGTGCGCGCGGGGGGTCCGGGTGCTGCTGCCCGCCCTGCTGCCGGACGGCGACCTGGACTGGGGCGAGTACGCCGGTGCGGGCTCGCTCGCGCGGGTGCGGCACGGCGGGCGGATGGAGCTGCTGGAGCCCGCCGGGCCGCGGCTGGGGCCGGCGGCGGTGACGGCGGCCGACGTGGTGCTGCTGCCCGGGCTCGCGGTCGACGGGCGCGGCCTGCGGCTGGGCCGCGGCGGCGGCTCCTACGACCGGGTGCTGGCCCGGCTGGCGCGGGCGGGGGCGGCCCCGGCGCTGGTGGTGCTGCTGTACGGCACGGAGGTCGTCGCGCGGGTGCCGGTGGAGCCGCACGACCGGCCGGTGCACGCGGCGGTCACACCGGAGGGGGTGCGGCGGTTCCGCTGACCTGCGGGAAGAGGCGGGGAGAGGCGGGAAGAGTCAGGGAGGACGGGGAAGGGCCGCCACGCGCGCGTGGCGGCCCTTCCCCGTCCTCCCTGAAGGTGTGCCGCTGCC